>CAZGRT010000277.1:0-2183 GCA_964528225.1 uncultured Thermodesulfobacteriota bacterium
GTGAAGCCGATGATGCCGTGCTTGGCCGCGCAGTAGTGGCTGCCCATGCCGAAGCCCCGCTGGCCGCCCACGCTGGAGATGGAGACGATCTTGCCCGAGTGGGCCTCGATCATGTGGGGCACCACGTAGTGCGAGCACAGAAACGTGCCCTTGAGGTGGGTGTCGAGGGTGTCGTCCCAGGTGGCCTCGTCCATCTCGGCCACCGGCACCAGGCTCGTCACCCCGGCGTTGTTCACCAGGATGTCGATCTTGCCCCCGCACTTGGCCAGGACCTCGTCCACCATGGCCTTGACCGACGCCGCGGAGCGGACGTCGCAGACGACGCCCAGGGCCTTCACCCCCATCGCCTCGATCTCCTTGACCGCGGCGTCCAGGGTCTCCTTGGTGGCCAGCGGATAGGGCACGGTGCCCATGTCCTCGCAGATGTCCGCGAGCACCACGTTGCACCCCTCCGACGCCAGTGCCTTGGCGGCCGCCAGTCCGTTGCCCCGCGCTCCGCCCGTGACGATGGCAACCTGATCTTTGAGCTTCATGGGTCCTCCGTTGGCGGTCAGCTGCCAGCGGTCAGCCGTCGGCGCCAAGCTCTTGGTTCCCGGTCTCCCAGCTGACCGCTGGCAGCTGATCGCCGACCGCTTCTCTTCAAATCGCGTGGCGCAGTTCGTCGAGGTCGAAACGCTCGCCGATGCGCGTCAGGCTCCCGTTGATCTCCTGCAGGTCGTCCTTGAGCGAGTCGAACCCGTACTCCTGGATCTGGTAGTCCAGTTGCCCCTCCAACCCGTAGACGAGGTGGAGGATGTTGAGCAGGTCCACGAACTCCGCGCGCTCCCCGAGCACGGGGAAGTACCGTGCGAGCAAGTCGCCGGCCCGCAGTTCGCCGAGGCCCCACTCCAGGGTCTCCCGGTCCACCTTCTGGAGCATCACGCCACGGAGGAGCACCGCGGCGCGCACTCCAAGCCGCGTGACCTCCTCCACCATTTCCCTGTCGGTCTCCCGCTCCGTCATGGCTTCGCCTCTCAGGCCGGGCAACGGGTGACGCGGTCCCCGCGTCGCGCCACCCGTTCCGGGTCCACGGTCCGTCAGGTCATCCGCACCTTCATGGTCTTCACGTGCTGCACGATCTTGTCGAGCTGGTCGAAGAACGGCTTGCAGAAGTTCTCGGCCGCGGCCTGGTCCATGGAGGCGAGCTTCGCCTTGAGGTCGCCCATCTCGCCGGAGATCTTCTCCATGTCCTCGGTGCCCTTCTGGGTCTTGAAGTACAGCTTCGCGGCGAGCGGCTCGATGTCGTTCGCGAGGGACTCGAGCTTGGACTTGAGCCCGTCGAACTTGCAGCTCGCCGCAGTCGCCCGGAACATCTCGGCGACCTCCCGGACGTAGTGGGTTCCCATCTTGTGCTCGGACATATCCGGTTCTCCCTGTGGTTCGGGCGCCAGTGTGGCGCGTTATCGGTGATGGTGGTGGGAGTGGCCGCAGCCGCCTCTGGCGTCTTCCGCGCCGTGCCCGTGGCCGCAGCCGGCCTTCGCGTCGGCCCCGTGGTCGTGGCCGTGGTGCTTGTGGTGATGGTGGTGGTGCCCGTGCCCCGAGCCGGGGCACGGCTTGCTCTCCTCCACCGGCGCCTCCGGAACCTCCTTCGGCGGCATCTGGCCGGCGAGGGTCTCCGCCATGGCCACGAAGGCACGGGCCGTGGGGCTCTCCGGGTGCTGGTTGACGATGGGCACGCCGGAGTCCGCGGCCTCGGAGAAGAGTGGATCGAGGGGGATCGACCCCAGGAACGGGACCCCCATCATCCGGGCGAGCCCCTGGCCCTTGTCCTTGCCGAACAGGTTCACCGTGTCCCCGCAGCAGCGGCACGTGTAGGAGGCCATGTTCTCCACCAGGCCGAGCACCTTCGCCCCCAGCGTCAGGCTGGCGCTGATGGCCTTGGCGCACACGAGGGTGGACACCTCCTGGGGCGTGGTGACGATGACCACGCCGTCCAGATCCGGGATGGACTTGAGGATGGCGATGGGCTCGTCGCCCGTGCCGGGGGGCAGGTCGATCAGCAGGTAGTCGAGCCCCCCCCACTTGGCGGCCGACAGCAACTGGCGGATCGTGCGGCTCTTGGCCTGTCCCCGCCACATCACGGGCGTCATGTCGCCCGGCCAGAAGAGCGCCACGGACAGCGCCTTGATGCCGGACTCGGTCAC
>CAZGRT010000278.1:0-6181 GCA_964528225.1 uncultured Thermodesulfobacteriota bacterium
TGGCCGGCACCCCTCCTTCGCGCCGGTGAGGCCCAGGTCCTCCCGCAGCACCTCCAGGAGCGTGCGCTCGGGGGCCACCAGCACCTGGTGAGCCGACCCGTTCACGCGGAGCGCCACGACGATCTTCTCCGGGGGCGTCAAGCCGCACCTCCACAGTGTCCCGCCGTCTCCCAGGCCCTGCGGGCCGCCCGGACCACCAGGGTGCCGACCACCTGCCGCCGGTAGGCGGGGGTGAGGTCCGCGTTCTTCACGGCGCGGGCGGCCTTTCGGGCGAGGGAGGAGGCCCGCGCCAGCGCCCCGGCCTCCAACCCCGAGCCGACCAGGGCCTGCTCGGCATCGGGAACCCGCACCGGCCCGGATGCCACCGCTCCCAGCACCACGCGGGCCGCACGGCACCGCCCGTCCGCGCCCCTCTCGAGGCACACGGCCGCCGCGGCCGCGGGAAAGTCCAGGCCCTTTCGGGGCCGCAGCTTCTCGTAGGCGGCCCCCGAGCCGACCGGCGACCGGGGCACGCGGACCCGGATCACCATCTCGGAGGACGCGAGCCGGAGGGGTGCCTGCCCGTCCCCGGAGTACATTTCTTCGAGGGGGAAGCTGCGCGATCCCTCCCGGGTCGCCGTCTCCACCTCGGCCCCCAGCGCGATGAGCAGTGGGGGCAGGTCGGCCTGGTGGCAGGCGTGGCAACGCGGGCTGCCGGGCACCGCGTGACACACCTCGCCCCCGGCCTTGCGGCAGGGGGCGCGCCCGCTGCGCCAGAAGACCGATTGGTTGAAGAAGACGCACCGGGTGTCCAGGCAGAGATTGCCGCCCAGGGTGGCGCGGCTCCGGATCGGGGGGGCCGCGACCTGCGCGGCGGCCCGGGCGACCTCGGCCGCCGGCCCCGGCGGCGCCCAGCGCACCAGGTCGGCGAGGGTGGTGCTCGCGCCGAGGGACCAGCCCCCGTCTCGTTCCTGGATCCCGCGCAGGGGGAGGTGGGCGAGGGACAGGAGGGCGGTGCCCCGGCCGTGCCCGTTCTTGAAGGCGACCAGGAGGTCGGTGCCCCCGGCCAGGAGCCTCGGAGGGGTGGGGCCCGCGAGGCTCTCCAGTGCCTGCTCCAAGGCTGCCGGGCGGAGCACCGCGGTGGGGGGAAGACGGAGCATCCTCGTACTCCCTGGCGGGACCGGGGGCGGTGGGTCTCGGCCGCTCCCCCTCCGGTCCCTACCCTCCAGAACCGAATTGCAGAGCCAGGCAGGTGATAGATTCAAACACCATGTCGGCAAATAGAACACGATGTTCCACCAGCTTGGTCCGTCGAGGGCAACGGTATCAGACGGAAAATGGCTTGTCAACGCCGTGAATTGAATGCTCGTCGACGAGTTCCGGCACGCCGATCGGTCTGCCGAATCGCCGGTTGACAGGTGAGAGGACCACCGCTAGACTTCGCTCGTGTTTCGGGACAAACGTTTTTATACTAAAAATAGAACATAACGATAGCAAAAACAAACGGCCTGGAGGAGAGCCGATGGACGCCCTCCGAAAACTCACGGTACTGAGCCTCGAGCAGGCCACCGTGCTCCCCTACCTGACCTACCGTCTCGCCCACGACGGCGTGCGGGTGATCCGGCTGGAGCATCCCGAGTTCGGCGACCCGAACCGGCGGGTGGGGGAGCCCTTCGCGCCGGGCGAGGAGGACATGGGGAGCTACTTCCTCGCCATCAACGCGGGCAAGGAGGCGGTGACCCTGAACCTGAAGAGCCCGAAGGGTCAGGACCTTCTCAAGAGGCTGATCGTGGAGCTGGACGCGGACGTGTTCGCCACCAATCAGCTGCCGAAGAACTACGGGCCCCTCGGCATCGCGTACGAGACCTTGCGGGAGGTGAAGCCGGACCTGATCTGGTTGGGGCTCACCGGTTTCGGCCCGGACTCCAACGAGGCGGCGTACGACCCCGTGCTGCAGGCGCGGGGCGGCCTGATGGACCTCACGGGGGAGGCCGGGGGCACTCCCCAGGTGGTGGGGATCCCGCTGCCCGACATGGGGACGAGCGAGCACGCCTACGGCCTGCTCATGCGGGCGCTCTACCAGAGGGAGGTGACCGGCGAGGGCAGCCGCATCGACCTGGCCATGATCGACTCCACGGTGTCCTGGCTCACCCAGCCCATCGCCATGGCCCGGAGTTTCGGGAAGGTCATGACGCGGCGGGGCGCGACCCACGAGTTCTTCGCGCCGGTCAGCGTCTATCCCACCGGAGACGGGTACGTGTACGTGGCCGTCGGCAACGACGTGCAGTGGAAGCGGCTCCTCGCCCTTCCGGGCTTCGGCGAGCTCGCGGATCCCGCCTACGAGACGAACGCGGGGCGCATCGCGGACGTCGCGGAGCTCAACCGGAAGATGGCCGCGGCCACCCGGCGCTTCTCCACGGAGGCGATCCTGGAGACGTTTCGCAACGCCCTCATCCCCATATCCAAGGTCCAGAGCGTGCCGGAAGTCTGCGAGGACCCCGCGGTCAAGCCCCGGCTCCTGGAGACCGTGGACCCCAGGACGGGGTTCCGGGTCACCCTGGCGCCGCCCCCCTTCATGACCCCGTGCCTGCGGGAGCGGGGCCAGACCATGACCTTCCCGCCCCGGTTCGGCGAGCACAACGAGGCCGTGTACGGGGGTGGGCTGGGGCTCTCCGCCCAGGAGTTGGCTGCACTGAAGGCGGAAGGCGTTATCTAGGACGTGAGACGTGAGACGTGAGACGTGAGACGTGAGGGGGGCCGTCTCGCGTTTGACGTGCCACCACGAGCGGAGCGAGCGATGGACTTTCGCCTGACCGAGGAGCAGGAGTTCTTCCGGAGCGCCGTCGCCGACACGGTGGATCGCCTGATCCTGCCGCAGGTGGAGCGGATCGACGAGGCGGACGAGATCCCGCAGGAGCTGTGGCGCGAGTTCTCGGCCCTCGGGTACCTGGGGCTTCGGTATCCGGAGGACCTGGGGGGGATGAACGCCGACCCGGTGACCTGCATGGTGTTCTACGAGGAGCTCGCCCGCGGCTCCGTGGGATTCGCCCAGGCGGTCATCATGAACATGCTGATGGGCACCCACTTCCTGTACCGGTTCGGCGGCCCGGGGATCCGCGAGCGCTGCCTCCTGCCGGCGCTCCGGGGCGAGAAGATCGCCACCATGTGCTTCACGGAGGACCAGTCGGGCTCGGACCTCGCGGCCACGCGGACCACTGCGCGCAAGGCCGACGGCGGCTGGGTGCTCACGGGCACCAAGAACTGGATCACCAACGGGCCCACGGCCGATTTCGCCACCGTGATGGCCACGACCGACCCGGCCAAGGGCATGAAGGGGCTCAACTTCTTCCTCGTGGAGAAGGGCACGGCCGGCTTCCGGCCCGGCCAGCTCCTGCACAAGCTGGGGGCCCGGGGACCGGCCTGCGGGGAACTGGTGCTCGAGGACGTCTTCGTCCCGGACGAGAACCTCCTGGGCGAGGAGGAGGGCAAGGGCGTCGTGTACCTCGGCGAGATCCTCAACGAGGTGCGCTGCATGACCGGCGCCATGGCCCTGGGCATGGCGCGCACGGCCTTCGCCGACGGGCTCGAGTACGCCCGAAAGCGCCAGGCCTTCGGCAAGGCCATCGGCGAATACCAGCTCATCCGGGCCAAGATTGCGGAGATGGCGACCGACCTCGAGGCAGCGCGGCTCATGGTCTACTGGGTCGCCTGGATGATCGGCCAGGGGATGAACCCGCGCAAGGAGGCCGCGATGGCCAAGATGTTCGCCACCGAGGCGTGCCTCAAGGTGGTGGACGAGGTCACGAGGATCTACGGCGCCAACGGCTTCGCCTCCGAGTACGGCCCCCAGCGCTACTTCCGGGACGCCCGCTTCCTGCTCTACGGAGGCGGAACCCACGAGATCATAAAGGACTTCGTGGGCCGGGAGATCGTGAGGGAGCGGTGAGACGTGAGACGTTAAACGTTAGACGTGAAATGCTGTGGGGACCGGTCTCCGTCTCACGCTTCACGTCTCACGTTTCACGCCCGACGAGGTTCCCATGAAGATCGCAGTGCTCGTCAAGGAAGTCCCGGACCTGGAGGCCCTGGTCAAGGTGGCAGAGGGCGGGGGTTCGGTGGAGGTGGAGAAGAAGCGCTGCCTCAACTTCTTCGACGAGATCGCGGTGGAGGCGGCGCTGCGTGCCAAACAGGCGGCGGGGGGCACGGTCTACGCGGTCTCGGCGGGGGCGGGGACCGGGGTCGAGGCGGCCCGGCGGGCCCTGGCCATGGGCGCGGACGAGGCCTTCCTGGTGGACGACCCGGCCCTGGCGGGTGCCGACCCGCTCACCGTGGCCCGGGCCCTGGCCGCGATGTGCCGGCGGGAGGGCTTCGACCTGGTGCTCGCGGGCCGCCAGGCCACCGACGACGAGGCCGGGCTGGTGGGGCCGATGGTCGCCGAAGTCCTGGGCATCCCGTGCGCGACCGGGGTCACGGCCCTGGAGGTGCAGGACGGGGCCGCCCGGGTCTCCCGGGAGACCGACCGCGGCACCGAAGTCCTGCGCGCGCCCCTGCCGGTGCTCCTCACGGCGGAGAAGGGGCTGTGCGAGCCCCGGGTGCCCCAGGTCATGGGGCTCATGAAGGCGATGAAGGCGCAGATTCCCAGACGGAACCTGGCCGAACTCGGGGTCGAGGCCGTGCCGCCCCCGCCGGTCCGGGCCTACCGGGGCCCCGCCAGGCGCGCGCCGGCGAAGATGCTCGAGGGCGACCCCGCCGCCGCCGCGGCCCAGTTGGTGAAGCTCCTTCGCGAAGAAGCGAAGGTGTTGTGAGGTCAGCGCTCAGCTCTCAGCCGTCAGCTTGCGGCGGCTGACTGCTGAGAGCCGACAGCGATCACGAGGTCCCCATGTCGATCTGGGTCGTCTGTGAAGGGCAGGAAGGCGGTTTCCGCGCCTCCACCCTGGAGCTCCTGTCCCAGGCGCGCCGGTTGGTGGCCGCCGGGGGCGGGGAGGTGGTCGCCGTGGCGGTGGGGGACGAGGCGGCCGCCGCGGAGCGGCTCCGGGGCACCGCCCACCGGGTGGTGACGGTTCAGGGCCCCAACCTTGCGATCTACGGGACCGACCCCTGGGTGGAAGCCCTGGGGGGTGTCCTTGCCGCCGGGAGCCCGCGGCTCGTGCTCTTCGCCGAGGGCACCCGGACCCGGGAGCTCCTGCCGCGCCTGGCGGCCCGGCTGGGGGCCGCGGCCCTCACCAACGCCCTGGGCCTGGAGGCCGAAGGCCAGGGGTTCCTGCTAACGCGGCCGGCCTTTGGCGGCAAGGCCTACGTCACGGTGCGTTGCGGCGAACGGCCGTGCCTGGCGGCCTTTCGCCCCAACAGCTTCGATGCCGGAGCGACGCCCGTGGGGGAGACCTCCTTCGAGGTCTACCAGGCCTCTGCGGCCCCGAGCCGGGTGGAGGTGCTGGAGCGGAAGCCCAGGGCCTCGGCCCGGGTGCCCCTGTCGGAGGCCCAGCGGGTCGTGGCTGGCGGCCGGGGCCTCAAGGCGCCGGAGAACCTGAAGCTGCTGGAGGAGTTGGCGGACGTGCTGGGGGGCGCGGTGGGCGTCAGCCGGGCCATCGTGGACGCGGGCTGGGCCGACCACGCCATCCAGGTGGGCAAGTCGGGCAAGACCGTCTCCCCGGCCCTCTACGTCGTGGCCGGGGTCTCCGGGGCGGTGCACCACACCATGGGCATGGACACGGCCAAGGTGGTGGTGGCGATCAACACCGACCCCAAGGCGCCCATCTTCCAGTACGCCGACTACGGCATCGTGGGCGACGCTCTGCAGGTGCTGCCGGCGCTCACGGCGGAACTGAGGGGCGTGAAGCGTGAAGCTTGAAGAGTAGGAAAGGAACCTCGTCCGTGGACGTCGTCTCACGTCTCACGTCTCACGTCTCACGACGGTCACCCGGGGCCTCGCCGTGAAGATGGACGCCGTCATCGTCGGCGCTGGCCTGGCCGGGCTCGCGGCGGCCGAGACCCTGGCCGACGCCGGGCTCCAGGTGGTCGTGCTGGAGCGCGGGGACGCGCCCGGGGCCAAGAACGTCACCGGCGGCCGGCTCTACGTGGAGAGCGTGCGGGAGCTGTTCCCGGAGTGGTGGGACGAGGCTCCCCTCGAACGCCCGGTGACCCACGAGGCGTGGACCCTCCTGGACGGGGAGCGAAGCCTGCGGCTGGACTTCCAGGACGAGGG
>CAZGRT010000279.1:0-6175 GCA_964528225.1 uncultured Thermodesulfobacteriota bacterium
CGTCGGCCTCTCGCCCCGGCACCCCGCTCCCGCCCCGACGGCAAGGGCGAGCGCAAGGGCGAGGCCCAGCCTAATCCGCACGGTGCACCGCCTGGCGTGCCGCCTTGCGGGGGGCATCCTGGGAACGGGACGCCGCCTCGAAGGCCTGGGAGCCGTAGAAGCCCGGAAGCTGTTGCAGGGCTCGGTCCACCGTGAAGAAGCGCAGGTCGTCCAGGACCCCCTCGCGGACCCAGAAGCGCCCGGCCCCGAGACCCGGAACGGATCCCGCGTCCCGGACCACCACCCCCCCGGGAGCAGCCTGGTCGGCGGTAAGGACGACGTCCACCGCCTCCGAGGCGAGCGCATCGACGGGGCTGCCGGCCACGTCCACGAATTCCGGCTCGATCCCCGTCTTCTCCTCCACGTAGTACCCTGCCGCGTAGGACGCCAGCGCCTGGGCCGCGTCGCCGGACACGCCCACCCGGAGCCGGGCGCCGAAGCACGCCTCGGCGCCGCCGCCGAACCCGGCCGCGAGCCCGAGCAGGCCCGCCGCGAGCAGGAAGCCGCGGTCCCTCACAGCACCTTCCCCGGGTTGAGGATGCCGGCGGGGTCGAAGGACGCCTTGATGCCCCGCATGGCCTCGACGGCCCGCGGCGGCACGAAGCGTGCCAGGTAGGGCTTCTTCAGGACGCCGATCCCGTGCTCGCCCGAAGGCAGTCCGCCCAAGCGCCGCGTCGCTTCCATCACCTCTTCCATCGCCCGGGGGAGCGCCTTGGCCCAGACCTCCTCGGGGAGGTCCCGCCGGAGAAGGTTCACGTGGACGTTCCCGTCGCCCGCGTGCCCGAAGCACGCGGCCGTGAGCCCGTGGGTCCGGCCCACCTCCTTGACCGCCTCCACCAGCTCCGGCACACGGGCCCGGGGCACCACCACGTCCGCCTTCCCGATCTCGGGGCTGACGGCGCGCAGGGCCTCGCCCAGACACCGCCGGCTCTCCCACAGACGCCCCTGCTGTCCGGCATCCTCCGCCGCCAGCACGTCCAGGGCGCCCTCCTCCATCGCGAGCTCCCCCACGCGGCCCATCTGGGCCTCCAGGGCCCCGGCGTCCTCCCCGTCGAGTTCCAGCAGGGCGTACGCCTGGACCCCCGGACCGCCGGGAAGGTCGCGGCCGAGGTACCCGCGGGCGGCGGCGATGGTTACGTCGTCCATGAACTCGGCCACGGCGGGCACGATCCGGTCCCGGATGACCCGGGCCACGCACCGCGCGGCCGCGGCCAGGCTCGGGAAGGGAAGCAACAGCGCCACCCTCCGGCTCGGCAGGGGCAGCAGGCGCAGGGTGATGCGCGTCACGACCCCGAGGGTGCCCTCGCTCCCGATCATGAGGTCGAGCAGGTGGTACCCCGTCGCGTTCTTGACGTTCTTGCCCCCGAGTTCCACGAGCGAGCCGTCGGCGAGCACCACGCTGAGGCCCAGGACGTACTCCCGGGTGGTCCCGTACTTCACCGCGCGGGCTCCCCCGGCCCCCACCGCCACGTTGCCCCCGATCGAACACGAGTCGAGGCTCGCGGGATCCGGCGGGTAGAAGAGCCCCCGGGCCTCGGCCTCCTGGTGGATGCGGCCCGTCACGGCGCCGGGTTCGCAGGTGAGCGTGAGGTTGTCGGTGTCCACCTCGAGAATGCGGTCCATCCGCTCGAGGGAGAGGACGACCCCGCCGTCCACCGCCACGGCGCCCCCGGCGACTCCCGTGCCCGTTCCCCGGGGGACCACCCCGAAGGGCCCGGCGGAGGCCCAGAGGAGCACCTCCCGCACTTCCGCCTCCGTGCGGGGCCGGACCACCGCCCAGGGGCGGGCCGCCACCAGGGTCGACTCGTCCCGGGAATACCTCTCCAGGGTCTCCTCCCCCACGGAGAGGCAGCCCTCCCCGAGGCGAAGCGCGAGCGCGTCCAGGTCGGACGCGGCCGGCTGGCGCAGTGCGTGGGTCACGGTCTCTGCGGGCTCCTGGAAGGGGGGATCGCGGGGGACGGCCGGGAACGCTCCTCGCGGCCGCTGCGCCGGTCAGAGCGCCAGGGTGACCGTCGCCAGCTCGCCGGTGGCGGTGTTTCGAACCTGCAGGCGCAGCGTCCGTGCGCTTGCTGCCTCCGCCGGGAAGTAGAGGACCCCGTGGCTGATCGCCTGGGGCGGGATGGGTTTGTTCTCCAGCGACCGGGTGCGCAGATCCTCCCGGATGGCCTGCTTCGTGTCGGGCTCGCTGAGCCCCTTGGCGCCGCCCAGCACGGCTCCTCCGGCCGCGCCCACCGCAGCCCCCTTGCCGCCCGCCACCAACACGTTCTCCCCGGTCACGATGCCCACCGCCGCCCCGACGAGCGCGCCGGCAGCTGCCCCGAGCACCGAACCCTTGCCCGCCTCCGAGGCGAGCTTGCCCCACTCGGTGCTCTCCTCCAGACGCCGGTACGCCACGTTCTGCTCGAGGATGTTCCACATCTGCTGATTCGGGTCCACGAGGAACGTCTGGGAGGGCACGATCTCCACCGTGTTCTGGGTCGCGTTGTCGAAAGCCAGTTGCACGGGCAGCACCCCCGCGCTCACGATGTCGAAGCCGAAGGCCTCGGTCGCGGCGGTCTTGTCGGAGTAGATTCGTCCGCCCACCACGACGCCGAAGACCTGGGTCGAGTTCGGGTAAGCCGCTGGGGCGAGGATCGGCACCGGGCGCTGCTCGTAGCGCGTGCAGCCGAGTCCGAGGAACACGAAGGCTGCACCCGCGGCCAACGCCAACCCCACGATCTTATCCGCCTTCATCGTCCACCTCCTGGCCTCGGGGTTCCCCCGGGACCGCGCCGACCGCAAGGAGCTTCGCGGCCGTGACCGAAACCCGCCACTCCTGGGACGAGCGACACACCGGCCGAGCGGTCCCCGACCCGGATCCCTGGTTGGTCCGCCGCTGCTCGGCGCTGCTGCGCGGGGTTCCGGGTCCGCTCCTCGACCTGGCGTGCGGCCTCGGGCAGAACGCCTTGTGGGCCGCATCCCTCGGTCTGCCGTCCACCGGGGTGGACGCCTCCCGCGAGGCGCTTGCCCTCGCAGCTGCCGAAGGCGTTCGGCGCGGCCTCCCCACCGAGTTTCGGACCGTCACGCTGGGTCCCACGGTCCCGCCACCGCCTCCCTCCGCCTCCGGCTGGGGAGCGATCCTCGTGTTCCACTACCTGGACCGCGACCTTCTCCCCGCCCTGCCCGAAGCGCTCCTGCCCGGCGGGTTGCTGGTGTACAAGACCCACCTCTCCCACGCCCTGCGCGGTGCGGAGTCCCGTCCCCGGCGCCCCGCGTTCCTCCTCCGGTCCGGAGAACTGCTCGGTTCGTTCCCCACCCTCGACGTCCTCGAGTACCAGGAGTGGGGGCAGCCCGGGGAGGCCTTCGCCGCGCTGGTGGCCCGCAGGGGCTACTCGCGGTAGGCCACCACGCGAACCATGCCGATGGTGGCGCCCTTGTCGTCGGCCACCGGCATGTCGCTCACCCCCACCAGCTCGGCTTTCGGCCGCTGCGCGAAGAACCCGTTCACCTCCTCGTCGAGGCGGACCAGCTCCTTGTGCACCTGGAACATCTTCATGTCGGTACCGAACGTCTTCACCTTGTACACGACGCACCTCTCGCGCTAATCGACCCCCACCACGTTCTTCACCCCGGGAACCGCCGCCTTCAGCGCGCTCTCGATGCCCCGCTTCAGCGTCATCTGGCTCATGGGACAGCCGCGGCACGCGCCCTTGAGACGCACCTTGACCACTCCGTCGTCACCCACCTCCACCAGTTCCGCGTCTCCGCCGTCTGCCTGCAGATTGACGCGAATCTTGTCCAGCGCCGCCTGAACCTGGTCCTTCATGGCTCGCTCCTCTCTCGCGTTGTCCGCCTCTCCACGGAATCTACGCCGCGCCCTCACGAGTGTCAATTTGGCCGCCCCTTGCACAACCCCGCTCCCGTGCTAGGGTGCCCGCGCGCGGGGCGGACGCTTCCTTGACAATTATAACCATCCTGGTTAGTGTTCGCACCCGTTTCGCGTCCCTTTCCTGGACCCCAACGAGGAGGAAGAGATCATGGCGAAGACGATGGACAACCTGATGGCCGCGTTCGCGGGCGAGTCCCAGGCCAACCGCCGGTACCTGGCCTTCGCGAAGAAGGCGGACGAGGAGGGCCACGCCCAGGTGGCGAAGCTCTTCCGGGCGGCCGCCGCCGCGGAGACCGTGCACGCCCACAACCACCTGCGGGTGGCGGGCGGGGTGAAGTCCACCGCGGACAACCTGGAGGCGGCCATCAGCGGCGAGAGCCACGAGGTCCTCAGCATGTACCCGGAGATGATCCAGGGGGCCGAGGCCGAGGGAAACCGGCAGGCCCTTCAGAGCTTCAAGTGGGCGTGGGAGGTGGAGAAGACCCACGAGGCCCTCTACCGCAAGGCCAAGAAGGCCCTGGGGCAGAAGGGGGAATCCTTCGATTACTACGTGTGCCAGGTGTGCGGCCACACCCACGAGGGGAAGGCTCCGGACAAGTGCCCGGTCTGCGGGGCTCCGGCCTCCCGCTTCGAGCGCGTCGCGTAGGCGGCGGTCCCCGGTCCCGAACAAGACGAGAGGCGCCCCCCGGGGCGCCTCTCGCACGTTCCGGGCAGGACGATCAGTCGACGCCGGCCGGGAACTCGGGGAGCTGGATCCCCGCCATGCGCTGCAGCAGCCGCATCACCTGGCAGGCGTAGCCGAACTCGTTGTCGTACCACACGTAGAGGACGACGTTGCGCCCGTCCGAGCCGTTGACGATCGTCGCCTCGCCGTCCACCACACCCGCGTGCCGCGAACCGATGATGTCCGAGCTCACGATGTCCGGGGAGGTCGTGAAGTCGATCTGGTTCTGCAGGGGGCTGTTCAGGGCGATGCGCCGCAGGTAGTCGTTGATCTCTTCCTTCGAGGTCGACTTGTCGAGGCGCAGCTGGAGGATCGCCAGGGACACGTCCGGGGTGGGCACGCGGATGGCGTTGCCGGTGAGCTTGCCCGCGAGCACCGGGAGCACCTTGGCCGCCGCGCTCGCCGCGCCGGTCTCGGTGATGACCATGTTGAGCGCCGCCGAGCGACCGCGCCGCGCCTTCTTGTGGAAGTTGTCGATGAGGTTCTGGTCGTTGGTGTAGGCGTGCACCGTCTCCACGTGGCCGGAGACCAGGCCGAAGCGCTCGTGGACCACCTTGAGGACCGGGACGATGGCGTTGGTCGTGCAGGAAGCCGCCGACACGATGCGCTCGTTGGGGTCCAGCCCGTCGTGGTTGATTCCGTACACGATGTTCGGGATGTCCCCCTTCCCCGGCGCGGTGAGGAGCACCGACTTCACTCCGGGGGTCGACAGGTGGCGCCCGAGGCCGTCGCGGTCCCTCCACTTCCCCGTATTGTCCACGACGATGGCGTCCTGGATGCCGAACTGCGTGTAGTCGAGCTGCTCGGGCCCGTCCGCGTAGAGGACCCGGATCAGGTTGCCGTTGGCCACGATGGCGTTCTCCGCCTCGTCGATCTGGGTGGTGCCCGCGAAGGGCCCGTGCACCGAGTCCATGCGGAACAGGGCCGCCCGCTTCTTGATGTCGCCTTCCTTCTGGGGGCGGACCACGGTGGCGCGCACTCGGATCTTGTCTCCGCGCCCGGTCTTGTCGACGAGGATGCGGGCGAGAAGCCGCCCGATCCGTCCGAAGCCGTAGAGCACGACGTCCTGCGAGCGGGGAAGGACCCCTCGCACGCCGGTGCACGCGCTCGCCAGTTCCTTGGCGACGAAGGCGTCCACCGACCCGCACTCGGCCGCGTGCGCCTTGAACTTCATGGTGAGCTTGCCCAGGTCGATCCGGCACGGCCCCAGGTCCAGACGCCCCACGGCCTGCAGCACCGGATGGGTGTCCTGCACCGTCAACTCCCGCCCGAGGACAAGCCTGGCGTGGCGGTGGACCTTGAGGATCTCCACCGAGCTCACCTTGGCGATCGAGCGACCGCACACGTGCACCAGCACGCCCCGCTCGACCCGCAGGTCGTTGAGGATCGAGAGCATCTTGACCGTGATGCTCTCGGACTCGTTCCACTGGCTGAAATAGGCATCTGTCCGGGTCGGATCCATGACGGGCCTCCTCGGATGGGTTGCAGGCGTTCAGGGCCGGAGCCGAGGCCGGGAAGATAGCACGGTCCGAGCCCGGCGAAAA
>CAZGRT010000280.1:0-7603 GCA_964528225.1 uncultured Thermodesulfobacteriota bacterium
AAGGTGGACCGCTCCGCCTCCTACATGGGCCGCTACATCGCCAAGAACATCGTGGCCGGAGGCCTGGCGGACAAGTGCGAGGTGCAGCTCGCCTACGCCATCGGGGTGGCCGACCCGGTCTCGGTGATGATCGACACCTCGGGCACCTGGAAGGTGGAGCCGGACAAGATCGCCAGGCTGGTGCGGGAGGTCTTCCCGCTGAAGCCCCGGGAGATCATCCGGCACCTGGACCTGCTCCGGCCCATCTACCGGAAGACGGCGGCCTACGGCCACTTCGGCCGGAACGACCCCGACTTCCTGTGGGAGCGCACGGACAAGGCCGACGAGCTGCGCAAGGCCGCAGGACTCTAGACGAGACCCGCGGCCGCGCCGCGGGGAGGGAGATTCCATCATGGGTGCTGCCACGCCCGCCCGCAGCGTGCGAGCCGCCGACTACAAGGTGGCCGACCTTAGCGAGGCTACCGTGCGCTTCGGGCGCAAGGAGATCGAACTCGCCCAGCACGAGATGCCGGGCCTGATGGCGCTGCGGTCGGAGTACGCCGGGGAGAAACCCCTGGCCGGGGCGCGAATCATGGGCTCGCTCCACATGACCATCCAGACCGCGGTGCTGATCGAAACGCTCGTGGAGCTCGGCGCCGACGTGCGCTGGGTGAGCTGCAACATCTTCTCCACCCAGGACCACGCGGCGGCCGCCGTGGTGGCCGGCCCCGGCGGGAGCGCGGACCGGCCCCGGGGCGTGCCGGTGTACGCCTGGAAGGGTGAGACCCTTCGCGAGTACTGGTGGTGCACCCTGCAGGCCCTGGTGTGGCCCGACGGCGCCGGCCCGAACCTGCTGCTCGACGACGGCGGCGACGCCACGCTCCTGGTGCACCTGGGGGCGGAGTGCGAGGAGAAGGGGAGCATCCCCGATCCGGCCACGGCGGAGAGCGACGAGTTCTCCATCGTGCTGTCCCTTCTCCACGAGGTTCGGGCGGAGAAGGGGGTGAACTTCTGGCGCCCGATGGCCGCCGGCGTGC
This sequence comes from uncultured Thermodesulfobacteriota bacterium, assembly GCA_964528225.1. GTDB lineage: Bacteria > Desulfobacterota > Deferrisomatia > Deferrisomatales > JACRMM01 > CAZGRT01. The sequence goes on from CAZGRT010000280.1 coordinate 1,017, forward strand.
GGGGGGTGTCCGAGGAGACCACCACCGGGGTGCACCGGCTCTACGAGCGGATGAAGGCCGGGACGCTTCGCTTCCCGGCGATCAACGTCAACGACTCGGTCACCAAGAGCAAGTTCGACAACATCTACGGCTGCCGCCACTCCCTGGTGGACGGCATCATGCGCGCCACCGACTTGATGATCGCGGGCAAGCGGGCGTTGGTGTGCGGCTACGGCGACGTCGGCAAGGGCAGCGCGGAGAGCCTGCGCGGCCAGCAGGCCCGCGTGGCGGTGAGCGAGATCGACCCGATCTGCGCGCTCCAGGCGTGCATGCACGGCCTGGACGTGATCACGGTGGAGGACGCGCTGCCCGAGTACGACATCTACGTCACCGCCACCGGCAACAAGGACATCCTCCGGGCCGAGCACATGGCGCGCATGAAGCACAACGCCGTGGTGTGCAACATCGGGCACTTCGACAACGAGATCGACATGGCCGGGCTGGAGGCCCTGCGCCGCCGGGGCGAGGTGGAGAAGATCGAGGTCAAGCCCCAGGTCCACGAGTGGAGGTTCCGGAACACCACCAACGGGCCCGGCGGGGGCGGCCACTCGATCCTCGTCCTGGCCGAGGGGCGCCTGGTGAACCTGGGTTGCGCCACCGGCCACCCGAGCTTCGTCATGTCCGCGTCGTTCACCAACCAGGTGATGGCGCAGATCGAGCTGCACCGCAACGCCGAGGAGTACGGGAGGAGCGTGACCGTGCTGCCCAAGCACCTGGACGAGAGGGTGGCCCGGCTCCACCTGGACAAGTTCGGGGCCCGGCTCACCCGGCTCACGCCGCAGCAGGCCGCCTACATCGGGGTGGGGGAGGACGGACCCTACAAGCCCGACCACTACCGGTACTGAGCCCACCCGCCCCGAGCGTCCCAACCCGTGCCCCGGGCGCCGCACCGCGTCGGCCCGGGGCACGCGCGCGTTTTCCGCTGCCGCACCCGAGTTCTGATGAGAGGAGACCGACATGGAAGACACCGTCACCTACGCCCCCCCCGCCTCGGGCACTCCCATCGACAAGAGCCCGGACGGGACCCTCGCCGTGCCGAACGACCCGGTCCTGCCCTACATCGAGGGGGACGGCACGGGGCCCGACATCTGGAAGGCGTCCCGGGCGGTCTTCGACCGCGCCGTGGACCTCGCCTACGGGGGCGAGCGCCGGGTCCACTGGTACGAGATCCTGGCCGGGGAGAAGGCGTTCCGGACCCACGGCGTCTGGCTCCCCCGGGCGACCCTGGAGGCCATCCGGCGCTACCGCGTGGCCATCAAGGGCCCCCTCACCACGCCGGTGGGCGGCGGCATCCGCAGCCTCAACGTGACCCTGCGCCAGGAGCTCGACCTCTACGCGTGCGTGCGCCCGGTGCGGTACATCCAGGGGGTCCCCTCCCCGATGAAGCAGCCCGAGAAGGTCGACGTGGTGATCTTCCGGGAGAACACCGAGGACGTGTACGCCGGCATCGAGGCCCCGGCGGGGAGCCCGGAGGCCAGGGAGCTCCTGGAGTTCCTGTTCATCCGCTGGAGCAAGAAGATCCGCGCCGACAGCGGCCTCGGGATCAAGCCCATCAGCCGCGAGGGTACCCAGAGGCTCGTGCGCATGGCCATCCGCTACGCGCTTGAGAACAACCGCGACTCGGTGACCCTCGTCCACAAGGGCAACATCATGAAGTTCACCGAAGGCGCCTTCCGGGACTGGGGCTACGAGGTGGCCAGGGAGGAGTTCGGCGACGTCACCGTGACCGAGCAGGAACTGTGGGACGCCTACGAGGGGGTGCACCCCGCCGGCAAGGTGGTCGTCAAGGACCGCATCGCCGACGCCATGTTCCAGCAACTCCTCCTGCGGCCCGAGGAGTACGGGGTCCTCGCCATGCCGAACCTGAACGGCGACTACATGTCGGACGCGGCGGCCGCCCAGGTGGGCGGGCTGGGGATGGCGCCGGGGGCCAACATCGGCGACGACTACGCGGTGTTCGAGGCCACCCACGGCACGGCGCCCAAGTACGCGGGGCAGGACAAGGTCAACCCCGGGTCCGTGATCCTCTCCGGCGTCATGATGTTCGACCACCTCAAGTGGCACCGCGTGAGCCAGCTCATCCGCACCGGCATCGAGCAGGCGGTGCTCCACAAGGAGGTGACCTACGATCTGGAGCGCCAGATGGAGGGCGCGACCCTGAGGAGTTGCTCGGAGTTCGGAGAGGCGGTGTGCCGCCACATGGAACTCGCCGTCTGAGCGGGCCTGGACTGCGGGCGGCGGGGTGCTAGACTCCCTTCCGCCCGGCCGCAGACTGTCAGAGGAGGTCACCGATGAAGAGGAACGAGCTGGTCTACCTGGGAGGGATCGTGGCCCTCGGCGCGCTGCTTCTCGCCAACCTCCTGAAGCCCGGAACGCCCCAGGCCTTCAGCCTGCCGGAGCCGCAGGGGCCGCCGGTGGCGATCTCGGCCGCCGGGGAATCGGCGTGGGCCATCGTGGGGAACCGGATCTACTACGTCTCCCTCAAGAGCCGTGGCGAGCTGACGAACCGAACGATCACCGTCATCGACGACGAGGATCTGAAGTAGCAGGAGGACGCCGATGAGCGGACGACTCGCTCGGCTGTTGCTCTCCCTTCTCCTCTGCGCCGCGGCCGCCGGGGCCCAGGAGGTCTCCCCCGCCCGGATCGAGGCCGGGCAGTCCCTGCCGGTGCTCTCCGGGGTGGACCTGGAGGGGTCGCCGCTGCAGTTGGAGGCCTCCCCCGAGGGGCCGATCCTGGTGCTCTCCTTCTGGTCGATCCACTGCGGGGACTGCATCCGGGAGCTCGACGACCTCCGTGCGATCCGGCGGGAGTTCCCGGCCGACGACGTGAGGGTCGTCGCGGTGAACACCGACTCCGGCCTGCCCGTGAGCCGGGTGGCGGGGTTCGTGAGGCGCTACGAGGCCTCCCGGGGCGAACTGGGGCTCACCCACTTGCTGGACCGGGACGGCGTCATCGTTTCCGCCCTCGGCATCCGCTACATCCCGCTCCTCATCGTCGTGGACCGGTCCGGGCGCGTCTCGAGCGTGCTCACCGGCTACCAGCCGTCCGATCGCCCCCGCGTGGCCCAGGCAATGGAGGAGGGAAGGCTGGCCCTCGGGGCGTGGAGCGAGGGGCTGCGCGGACGGCTCCGTACGGTCCTGCGGGGGCCGGCGCCGGGGGGCGGGTCCATCGAGTGGGGCACCTTCCGGGTCGAGGACGGGATGAGCCTGTTCGGGCTGTACGACGCCTCCGGCTTCCTCGCCGACGCCGGGGGCCGGCGGGACCGGGCGACGGAGGTCGCGAGGGTCGAGTCGGTGCTGGCCGAGCGGCTCAAGGTGCTCCTCCTGTGGGAAGCGCTGGGGAGTCTCGACGTCCGTCTCGCCGCCCCCTCGGAGCGGCCGTTCGGGCCCGGGGGCATCCAGGTGCCCGAGAGCCCCCTCGCGGAGAGCCCGGCGTGGAAGCGTCTGTACGAGGGCCTCCGCTTCGACGAGCTCTACCGCGTGGAGGACAGCTCCAGGGTCTGGGTCGGCGACGAACTGTGGGCGGGCCTGGTGGGCGACGTGGATCTGGGACGCCTCCGGGAACGGCTCGTCGTCCTCGGCTTCCCCAAGGAACCGGTCCGGCTCCGGGTGGAGATCGTGAGCGACTTCGACTACAAGCCCCGCGCCGTGCTGCAGCGCTTCCGGAGGGCCTCCTACCGACTCCAGGCCGTGCAGGGCGAGTACGTGGTGTACTACGGCGACGCGGAAAGCTTCGCCCGGGAGCTCAGTGGGATCGAGGGGGTGCCGTTCAAGCTGTTCGTGGAGGTCCTAACCCCGGAGACGGTGCGGGTGGAGGTGTTCTGAAGCCTTCCTTCGGGAGTCAGGACAGGGCGAGGGGCAGGAGGAAGAGGGCGAGGTTCCCCGAGGCGTGGACCAGGAAGGGCGCCCACAGACTTCCCGAGACCTCGTAGACCGCGCAGAAGAGCACGCCGCCCACGGCCTGGACCCAGGGGACCGGGGTGCGCAGCCCGTGGGCCGCGGCGAAGAGACCGGCCACGAGGACGGTAGCGACGACCGGGTTCAGGCGCCTGCGAAGGGAGCCGTACAGGACGCCGCGGAACACCAGTTCCTCGCAGGCCGGCGCCACCAGGGCTCCCACCGCCACGATGGTTCCCACAGCCGCGAGGGAGACGTCGGCCGTCGCCGGGGTGCCGCTCCCGGCCAGACGGCGCAGCAGGCTCCACCCCGCGACGACGCGGCCCCCCACTTCGACGCCGAGAACGAGGAGCCCGAAGCCGGCGGCGGCCACGCTCCCCACGACCCAGCCCCGCCGCGTGCCCGTCGCATCCAGGCCCAGGTCCGCCAGGCCCCACCCCCGCATCCGCCAGTAGGCCGCCGCCCCGAGGATCTCGACCAGCCGCACCCCTCCCGTGATCAGCAGGGACTTCGCGGCCCCGATGGGTCCCACCGCGGCAGCGATGGCGGCGTCGAGGGCCACCAGCACCCCGAGGAAGGCCAAGGCCTCGAAGATCGCCGGGCCCCCGCGGTCGGGCCTGCCTAGCGCTCCCCGCGCCACCCCAGCCTCCACAGCGCGGCGTAGGCGCGCTCCTTCACGTACCACTCCTCGGCTCCCTCCAGCACCTCCCGCAGGGCTCGCTGCCCCAGGTCGGTCCTCTCCAGCCGCCCGAGGGCCTCCGCGGCCGCGTACCGGACGTTCACCACCGGGTCGGAGAGCGCCTCCACGAGAAGGGGGACGGCGTCCGCGCCGAGTGCGGGGGTCGCACGCACCCCGTAGAAGCGGGTCGCGGGATCCTCGGAGGCCAGGGCGGCCTCGATCGCCCGGCTCTCCGGAGAGGCGGGGAAGGGCGCGGGGGAGGAACCCGCCAGGGCCGCGGCCGCGAGGGCCGCCGAGAAGGCCGTGGCGGACGCGAGCGAGACGGCGGGCCCCCACAGGCGGTGGCCGACGGGGGCTCCGGCGGCATGGGCCAGAGAGGCGAGCAGCCAGCACAGGGCCAGGGGGCAGCCGAAGAAGAGCGCCATGGCCGTGGCGCGGCGGAGGGCCCACCGCCGATCCGCGGCATCCGAGAGGCTCTGCCACGCGGCCCGGCGGGCCGGGAGGTCTCCCGGCCACGTCACGCGGTCGTCCCCGGCCTCGAGCGTCACGCCGGCTGGGGAGGCGCGGACGAGCACCTCCGCCGCCCCCGGGTCGTCCACGCAGAGAACCCCCAGCGAGGCCGCCTGCCGGCAGAACCCCTCCCGTTCCTCTGCGGGAACGTCCGCCGCCACGGCCGCCGCGGGCTGGGTCAGCGCGCGCAGGGGCTTGAGGCACTCGGCCGGGTAGAGGGTCCAACGGTAGTAGAATCCGTCGAGGAGGAGACCCGCGTCCGTGGGCAGCAGCCAGCGGTCCCGAAGCCGCGTGAAGGGTCCTTCCGGCGCGGTGGCCCAGGGCACCAGCCCCAGGATCACGAGCGCCAGCGCGGCCGTGCGGCGGATGAGCCCCGCCCGGGCGATCAGCGCGCCACGGCGCGACTGGGTCGCCGCCGCCGCGACCGCCACGGCCGCGAGCACCAGGCACAGGGCGACGTCCCCGGTCGGGAGGGCCGCGGCCGGAACCGCCGCCACCGCCCACGGCGCGACCCTCCCGAGCCGTCCGGGCAGCAGCGACGTCGCCCGCGCCCACACGCCGAACAGGGTGGCGGTCCCGAGGCCGAGGCTGAGACCGAAGAACAAGGCTCCCGCCGCGGCAGGACCCCAGGAGGCCATGGTCTCCCAGTGGCCGTTGCCGGGCAGCGGCACCAGCCCGGCGTCCACCAGCGCCCGGTTCTTGGCGAGCAGGTGGAGCGCCGCCTCCCGCGTGCGGTAGGCGCCGAGGGCGGCCCCCCAGGCGATGCCCCACAACTGGCACGTCCGAAGGGGGAGGGGGACTCTCACGACTCGGCGGCCGCCAGGGCAACCCACAGGGCCAGGACGATCCCGAAGACGGCGTTGGCCGCGAGGACGAAGGCGGGCGTCAGGGTCCCGAGGGACAGGCCCATGAGCCCCTTCCCCTGGAGGGACGGGAAGACGTAGAAGAGCTGCACGGCCGAGGGGAGGAGGCTGTAGAGGAGGCCCGCCGCCGTGAGCCCCCGGCGGCCCAGGTGCGCCACCGGGGTGAAGCCCGCGCCCCAGATGGCTCCCCAGAGAAGGCGCGGCCGGAGCCACGGCCAGGTCAACTCGGGCCGCAGCGCGACGCCGGCCCACTGCGCGAGGCCCCAGCGACCCCCGGCCCAGAGCGCCACGGAGTTCGCCAGCGCCCCGAGAATGCCTCCCGTGATGCACGCGCCGAGCAGGAGCAGGAACGGACGCTTCGGTCTCAAACTAGCCTCCCGGGCCGGAAAAAGGAGAGGCGCCGAGTCTACTCCAGGTCGCCGCCCCCCGGGTAGGGCGGACCCCGGCCGCGCCGGGAGACGCAGCGGCGTCCGTGGACCGCGGCCGGCGTCTGGGGTAAGTTTTCCCTCGACGACGCGGCCCGCCCGGCGGGCCATGGCCGGAGGCTGAGGCATGAGTGTCTGGATGGTCGGCGCCGAGATGGCGCCCTTCTACAAGGT
>CAZGRT010000281.1:0-5604 GCA_964528225.1 uncultured Thermodesulfobacteriota bacterium
ATCGGCTTTCAGCTCCGATGCCAGCAATCCGGCGATACGCGCCGACTCCACGGCATGGAAGAGCTGGTTCTGACCATAACTAGTGCGGTACTTTAACTTGCCCATCGTCTTGATGATTTCGATAGGCAGGTTACTACCCTCAAGCTCAAGAGCAAAACCCGTCTCAATGCCAAACTCGTACGCCGCTACCACTTCCCCCAGACGCCCTACGATCGACTCCTTGCCTCCGAGTACGTCACCCCCGAGGCCAAAGCCCGCCTCACCAAACGCTTCCGCTCGCTCAATCCCTTTGCTCTCCAACGAACCATCCAGGCTAAACTACGCTTCATCTTCGACACCCTCAGGGCGCCTGCCCCGGATGCCCCTGCCCCTCCTCCGTAGGGTTACCTCTTCCCGTGAGGCAACGCGGAGCCCTGGAAGTGTGCCGGAGGACTGGTACCCTGGGAGCGGCGGAACTGGCCGTCGCCAGGGGGGGAACGAGGTGTCCATGACGCGAACGGGCTACCGGCTCCTGGGGTTCTCCGCACTCGCTGCCGTGGGGCTGATTGCGGCGGACGCGCTGGTCGACTACTGGTTCTTCTACGAAGCGCCCCTGGCCGAGATCGCAGTTCTCGATATCCCTCCCTTCGAGGTCTACTTCCGGGGGGTCCTCTTCGCCATCGTCGTGGGGGACGGGTACGCCACCGCCCGGGTCGTCTCCAACCGGGAGCGGTTGGCCGACGAGGTCCGGGAGAGCCAGGGCAACTTGAACCTCCTCTTCCAGACCCTCTCGGACCTCCTCCTGGTCCTGGGTCCATCGGGCGCGGTCCTGGAGGCGAACCGCGCCGCCGAGCGGACCTTGGGGCTCACGGCGGACGAACTGCGCGGCCGCGCCGTCGCGGACCTCCTGGAAGCGGACGAGCGGCTGCCGGACCCGGAAGAACCCGCCCGCACCGTGGCCGTCCGCACCTCTTCGGGGCAGCCGGTCTGGGTGGAGCTCCGGGTTACGGTCGGGCGCTGGGAGGGGGGCGACGCGCTGTTCTGCGTCGGGCGGGACGTGACCGAGCGGCGCCGCGCGGAACTCGCCCTGCGGGCTTCCGAGGCCGAGGTGCGGCGGCTTTCCGCCCGCATGCTGCAGGCGCAGGAGGCGGAGCGGGCCGCCATGGCCCACGAACTCCAGGAGGGGCTCGCCCAGTCCCTCGCCGCCGTCCACTTCTTCGTCGAGCACGCCCTCGGCCAGGCGAAGCCCGGCAGCCCGCAGGAAGGGTCCCTGCGGGCGGTGATCCCGCAGCTGCGAGGCGCGGTCGACGACGTGCGCCGCCTGGCCCTGCAGCTGAGGCCGAGCTCCCTGGACGAACTCGGCCTGCTCCCGACCCTGGGATGGGTCTGCCGGGAGTTCCAGGCCCGCAACCCCGGCATCCGGCTCGAGGAGGAGGTGGACGTCGAGGAGGCGGCGACGGCGCGGGAGGTCAAGCTCGTGATCTGCCGCGTCCTCCAGGAAGCGCTCCAGAACGTGGCGCGCCACAGCGGAGCAGACCACGTGCGGGTGTCGCTCACCCGGGCCGACGAGGGGGGGGTGGAGCTGCGGGTGGAGGACGACGGGAGGGGGTTCGACCCGGCCGCGACCCCGGGGCTCGGGCTGGACGGGATGCGGGAGCGTGTGGAGCTCACGGGGGGGCACCTGGTGCTGCGGACTGCCCCGGGCAGCGGGACGGCGGTCTCTGCCTCCTGGCCGCCTGCCGGGGCCGCGGTGGAACGCGCCCCGCCCGGCTGAGGGCCGGGCGGGGCGTCGGTGCGCTCGGTTCGGAAGGGGGCCGCGGGCCCCGCCCTCAGCCCCGGATGATCCGGGGAAGGATCATCTGGTGCTGCGCGCAGATGGACCGGGGGTTCTGATACGCGGCTCCCGCGAAGGCCACCAGGTAGCGCCGCAGGTCCGGGAAGCTCACCACCTCGTCCACGTACCCGTGCCGCGCGCACCACAGGGGGCGGGACCGGTCGTAGTACTTCTGAACGAGCTCGTTCATCTTTTCCATGGTGGGGCCCAGGGGCTTGCCCCCGTCCTTGTCCTTCACCAGGCGCCGGGCGTAGCTCGCGGCAGCGGCGGTCTCCCCGTGCATGACGTAGATCTCCGTGGTCGGGGTCCCCAGGGTGAAGGCGTTGTGGTTGTTGGCCGTGGGCCCGCCCATGACGTAGTGGGCCGCGGCCGTCCCCTTGCGAAGCACCACGAGCATCATCGGGACTTCGGTCTGCTCGATGGAGTAGATGAGGGACTGTCCCAGGCCCAGCAGTTCCGCCTGTTCGGCGATGTCCCCCACGTCGATGCCCGATGTGTCCTGGAACCACACCACGGGGACCCGGTCCCGGCCGCACAGGGTCACGAACTCGTTCATCTTCACGAGGCCCTGGCGGTAGAGCTTGCCGCCGATGCCCGGGTAGTCCGCGTACTCGGGGTAGCCCGGCGGCATGAACCCGAGGCGGTTGGCGATCACCCCGACGGGGAAGCCGTCCACCTTGACCAGGGCGGTGTAGATCTCCGGGCCGTAGTCGGGCCGGAACTCCATGTGTTCGCTCCCGTCCACGAGCCGCGCCACCACGTCCTCGATGGAGTACGTGCGCTTCTGGTTGTGGGGCACCAGCCGGTCGATCTCCTTCGGGCTGAACCGGGGCTGCTTGGGTTCCGCGACCCGAAAGAACTTCGGGTTGTACCCGGGCATGTCCCGCATGTACTCCTTGATCCCGTTGAGCACCTCCTCCTCGGTCTGGAAGACGTAGCGGAAGAAGCCGGTGCCCTCGTGGTGGATCTCGGTCCGCCCCGGGGGCTCCTCCCGGAACTTGCGGGTGGCCTCGATCAGCGCCTCGCACCCCGCCTCGTCGAAGTGTCCCTTGGGGCTCATCCCGCTCACGATTCCGCCGCCCCCGACGGCCATGTTGGCGTCCTTGTGGGCGAAGAGGATCGTCGGGCTGATGGACTGGTAGCCGCCGCCGGCGGGGTTCGTGCCGTAGATCGCCGCCAGGATCGGAACCCCCATCTGCTGGAGCTCCGCGTGGCGGAAGAACGTCGTGCCCCCGCCCCGGCGGTCCGGGTACACGAGCTCCTGGTTCGGCAGGTCCACACCGCTGCAGTTGACCAGCCACACGAGCGGCACGTTCAGGCGCTTGGCCAGATCGGTCACCCGGAGGATGTTCTCCGACTGCCCCGCCACCCAGGCTCCGGCGAGCACCTTGTTGTTGAACCCGGCGATGACCGCCCACCTGCCGGAGATCTTCCCCAACCCGTCCACCACGTTCGTGGTGCCGTACGGGTTCTCCATCGGGTCGAAGACCGAGTGGAGCGGGCACCACGTGCCGGGCTCCACCAGGTACTCGATGCGCTGCCACACCGTGAACTGGTCGCGCGCGTGGATCTTGGCGTCCGGCAGGCCGGAGGCCCGCACCTTCTCGATCGCCTGGGCGAGTCCCTCCTCCACCTTGCGGATCTCCGCTACGCTCTCCTCCGAGGCGGTGAGCTGTCGGTCGGTGAGGGGCTGGCCGAGGTCGGGCATCTTCTGGAAGTACGGCTTCATGGTCTCCTCCCGGTGGCGGTCGGGGAAACGGGTCCGGGGCGCAGGGCGCCGCTGGCCCCCGTGCAAGAAACGTCCCAAGCGGGCGTGCCCGACCTCGGACCGGCCGGGAAGCGGGTCCGAGACCCTTGCGGAGGGGGCGTGTCGGGGCCGACGCGGTGAATTTTCATTTCCTTCCGCTGAATTCTATACCCTTGCCCTCCGTCTCACAGCACCGGGGCGAGGGCCCGGCAGGCGGCCACCCGCACCCGGTGCGCGAGGGACGCCGAGTGGACGTGGGCCCGGGTGAAGGCGCTGGAGACCTTCAGGTCTCCCTCGAACATCTCCTCGAGCTGCGCGGCCACCGAAGGGGAGAAGACCAGCAGGTTCACCTCGAAGTTGAAGCGGAAGGAGCGGATGTCCATGTTGGCCGAACCCAGGGTCCCCCACTGCCCGTCCACGACCACGAGCTTGGAGTGGAGCATCCCCCCCTGGTAGCGGAAGACGTGCACCCCGGCGTCGAGCAGGTCGGGGAGGAAGCTCTCTCCCGCCAGATCCACCAGGAGGTGGTCGGTGCGCTCCGGCAGGATGAGCCGCACGTCCACCCCCCGTCGGGCCGTCGTGGCCAGCGCCGTCGCCACGGCGTCGTCGGGGACGAAATAGGGCGTCTCGATCCAGACCCTGCGGCGTGCCGAGGCGATGGCGTGGAACATCGTGGCCCGGATCGCGCCGCCGGGGTCGTCCGGCCCGCTGTCCACCACCTGCACGATGGAGTCTCCCTCGGCGCGGCCCGCCGGGTAGTAGTCGTCGTCCAGGAGCTCCTCCCCGGTGGCGAACAGCCAGTCCGCGGCGAAGACCTCCTGGAGCTGGCGAGCCGCCGGGCCGGAGACCCGCAGGTGGGTGTCTCGCCAGGAAGGCTTGCGGGCCCGGCGGCCCCGGTACTCGTCGCCGATGTTCGCCCCCCCGGTGTACGCCACCGAGCCGTCGAACACCGCGATCTTGCGGTGGTTTCGCAGGTGGAGGGCCAGGCGCCGGGGGAAGTGCCGCAGCGGCAGGAACCACCCCACACGCCCCCCGGCCCGCAGGAGGGGCGCCACGTGGCCCTCGGTGAGGCGGCGGGAGCCCACCGCGTCGAGGAGGAGGCGGACCTCGACCCCCTCCGAGGCCTTGTCCGCCAAGCGCTCCAGGAACAGGCTGCCCGTGCCGTCGGGCTGGAAGATGTAGTACTCGAGGTGGACGTGGCGGGTCGCCGCGGAGACCGCCCCGGCCAGTTCGTCGAGGAGCTCCGCGGCGTTCTCGAAGACCTCCACGCGATTCCCCCGGGTGGGGAGCCGGCGGGAGGTGCGGATGGCCACGGCCAGGGTCTCCCGTGTCGCCTCCGGCAGGTCCCCGGGGGGCTCCTCCACGGGCTCGCCCGCGGTGCCGGGCCGCGAGGTCATCCGGGCGGCGAACTCCCCGAGGACGCGCCGCTTCCGGCGGAACCTGCGCCGCTCGATCGTCGCGGCGCCGAAGACGAGGTACAGGAGGGCGCCGAGCACCGGCAGGAGGAAGATCCCCTGGAGCCAGGCGAGGGTGGCCACGGGCTCCTTGCGGCGCAGCACGAGGTCGGCGGCCAGGACCGCGGCCACGATCAGGTGCAGCGCCAGGAGCGTCCAGAAGGCCTCGCCCACCGTGCCCTCCTCGTCAGCCCGTGCCGGTCTCCATGAGGTAGCCGCGCCGCACCCGGCCCAGGCTGGAGAGCATGTTGGCCTTGATGCCGGGGTGCCCCCGCTCCAGGTCCCGGAGCAGCGCCTTCACCTCCCGTCGCTTCATCTCCTCGACCCCGCAGGCGGGGCACCCGCAGCACACCACGGGGAAGCCGCGCTGCTCGGCGTAGGCGCGGATGTCCTCCTCGAACACGGTGCACAGCGGCCGGATCACCACGTTCACCCCGTCCTCGGCCCGGAGCACCGGGGGCATGCTCTTGATCTCCCCGGTGAAGAACTGGCTGAGCAGGAGCGTCTCGATGAGGTCGTCCGCGTGGTGTCCCAGGGCGATCTTGGTGTAGCCCCTGCGCTGGGCCAGCCCGTACAGGATCCCCCGCCGG
>CAZGRT010000282.1:0-4957 GCA_964528225.1 uncultured Thermodesulfobacteriota bacterium
GGGGTGGTCACGCGGTGGGCCCACGCCCGGCTGTCGGCCCACGTCCTGGTGGATCTGCGGCGGCGGCTCTTCGAGCGCTGCCTCCACGCCCCCCTGGAGCACCTGGAGGGGTTCCGCCAGGGCGACCTCCTCACGCGGTTCGGCTCCGACCTCCCCCGCATCCAGGGGCTGCTGGTGGACGGCGGCCTCGGCGCCGTTCAGAACGCCTTGTTCCTGGTCGTGGCCGCGGCGGTGCTGCTCCGGCTGTGCGTGCCCCTGGCGGCGTGGAGCTTCGCGGGCCTGGCCGTCGCCCTCGTGGCCACGGTGGCCTTCCGGCGCCCGGTCGAGGCCGGGGCCCGCCGCATCCAGGAGGCCATGGCGGACGTCGGGCACTTCCTCGCCGAACGCCTGGGATTCTTGCGCCCGCTGCGCCTCCACGGGGCCCAGGACCGCGAGGAGGAGGCCTTCTCCGGCCTCAACGATGCCCTCGTCCGCCGCGTGCTCGGCTTCCAGGCCCTCGATGCCGCCGCCACGGGCCTGCCGGCCCTCGCGCTGACGCTGAGCCTGGCGTGGATCTACCTGCTGGGCGGGCGGCTCCTCGAGGCGGGCGAACTCAGCCTGGGCACCTTCGTCGCCTTCGTGCTCTACCAGGGCCGCCTGTACGGGCCCGCCCGGGGGCTGCTCGGCCTGGTGCGAAGCCTCCAGGAGGTCCGCGTCAGTCTGGCCCGCGTCGCCGAGGTGCTCGGCGACGGGCGGGAAGCCGTCGGCGGACCGACCGCGACCCCGCGGCGGGGAGAGGTGCATTTGGAGGGAGTGACCTTCGCCTATCCCGGAAAGGCCCCGGTGCTCCGCGGGTTGGACCTCCTCCTGGCACCCGGCGAAAAGGTGGCGGTGTTGGGGCCGTCGGGCTGCGGCAAGTCCACCCTCGTTCAGCTCCTCTTCGGCCTGCGCACCCCCCTGGAGGGCTCGATCCGCGTGGGAGGGCTCGACGGGAGCGACCCGGATGCCCTGCGAAGCGTCCTGGGCTACGCCGGCGCGGAGCCCTTCCTGCTCCACGCCTCCGTGGAGGAGAACCTCGCCTACGGGTCGCGGGGAGCCGACGAGGGCGCGCTGCTTCGCGCCGCCCGCCTGGCGCGGGCCCACGAGTTCGTGCTCTCGCTTCCCCAGGGCTACCGGACCGTGATCGGGGGCCGGGGGCTCTCCCTCTCCGACGGCCAGCGGCAGCGGATCGGGCTCGCCCGGCTGTTCCTGCAGGAGCCGGACGTGCTGGTCCTCGACGAGGCGTTCTCGGCCCTGGACCCGGAAACCGAGGCCGCCATCCGAGCGAACCTGCGCCGGGAGTTTCCCACGCGCACGGCCATCGTCATCACCCACCGTCTCGGAGGGCTCGAGGAATTCGACCGGGTACTGCTGCTGCGCGACGGGCGCCTGTGGCCGGTCACCGCCTCCCAGGCCAGGGCCGCCATGGGCGGAAACCCGGCACCGACGCCCGAAGCGGCCGGCGACGATCCGCTGCCGGGCGTTCGGTCCGCAAGCGAGAAGGGACACCCATGAGAATCCTGCGCATCAGCCTTTCCGACCGCACGGCCCGCTGGGAACCGGTCCCCGACGGCCTCCGGGGGCTGGGAGGACGGGGGCTCTCCTCCGCCCTCGTGGCCGCGGAGGTCCCGCCGGAGGCGGACCCGCTGGGGCCGGACAACGTGCTCGTCCTGGCCCCCGGGCTGCTCGCCGCGACGGCCGTTCCGAACACCGGCCGCCTCTCGGTGGGCGCCAAGAGCCCCCTCACCGGCACCGTGAAGGAGGCCAACGCCGGCGGAGCCCTCGCCCAGAAACTGGCCCGGCTGGGAGCGGCAGCGGTGGTGCTCGAGGGGCGATCCCCCGAACCGCTGGTGCTGGGGCTCTCGGCCCGGGGGGTGACCTTCGACCCGGCCGGGGACCTGTGGGGTTCGGGGACCCGCGCCGCGGTGGAGCGGCTGCGCGCAGCGAGGCCGGGCCAGGCGTTCGCCCTCGTCGGCCCGGCAGGAGAACTGGGCCTCAAGGCGGCGGCGGTGTGCGTGACGACCTCCGACGACCGCATCCGGACCGCCTCCCGGGGCGGACTGGGCGCGGTGCTGGGAAGCAAGGGGGTCAAGGCACTGTGCGTGGAGGACGCCGGGGGGCCCGGGGTCTCCCCGGCTCAGCCGGAACGCTTCCGGGAGGCGGCCGGCGCCCTGGCCAGGGGCATCCAGATCCATCCCCTCACCGGAGGCTTCGCGGCCCTGGGCACGGCGATGCTGGTGCCGCTGATCAACGAGATGGGCGGGCTGCCGACGCGCAACTTCTCCGACGGACGCTTCGAGGGGGCGTCACGGATCGGGGGAGAGGTTCTCGCCCAGCGGATCGCCTCCCGTCCGGGGGGCTCCACGACGCACCGCTGCATGCCGGGCTGCATCGTCAACTGCTCCCAGGTCTACACGGACGCGGGCGGGACCGTGGTGACGTCGGGTCTCGAGTACGAGACCCTCGGCCTGCTGGGGAGCAACTGCGCCATCGACGACCTGGACGCCATCGCCCGCCTCGACGGGGCTTGCGACGACCTGGGCCTCGACACCATGGAGGTCGGCGCCGCAGCGGGTGTGGCGATGGAGGCCGGCCGCCTCCCCTGGGGCGACGGCGCCCGACTGCTCGCGGCACTGCGCGGCATCCCGGCCGGAGATCCGCTCGGCACCCTCCTGGGCAACGGCAGCGTGGAGGCCGGGCGGGCGCTCGGGGTGCGGCGGGTGCCGGCGGTGAAGGGGCAGGGCCTCGCGGCCTACGACCCACGGGTTCTCAAGGGCACCGGGGTCACCTACGCAACCTCCCCCATGGGAGCCGACCACACCGCGGGCAACGCGCTGCCGAGCCCGGCCAACCCCTCCTACGACCCCTCGAGCCCGAAGGGCCAGGGAGAGATGTCGCGGTTCCTCCAGGCGTACTTCGCGGCCGTCGACACCCTGGGCCTATGCCTGTTCGCCTCCATCCCGGTCCTCGAGAGCCCGGACCTCCAGGCCCGCCTGGTGGAGGCCGTCTCGGCGCGCCTGGGCACCCCGTTGCCGGAGGACTACCTCCTGGACCTGGGAAGCCGCGTGTGCCGGGGGGAGCGAGAGTTCAACCGCAGGGCGGGGTTCGCCCGGGAAGCGGACCGACTGCCGGCGTTTTTCGCCGAGGAGAGCCTGCCGCCCCACGGGGCCGTGTGGGACGTCTCGGACGGGGATCTCGACGGAGTGTGGGGATGACGGTTGCAGCCGCGGCCCTCCCGGGGAGCGCGCCGTGAGTCCGGCTATGGGAGAAGGCCTGCGGGTGGCCGTGGTGGACACCGGCGTGAACCCCTGGCACTCCCACGTGCGGGGGGCCGTGGACGGGTGTCGGGTCTTCCTGGCCGAGGACGGGAGCGTGCGGGAGGACGGGGACTTCCGGGACCCGGTGGGCCACGGCACGGCCGTGGCCGGCGTGATCCGTTCGGGTCTCCCCGGGGCGGAGCTCTTCGCGGTTCGGGTCTTCGACGAGGGGCTGCGCACGTACCCGTCCCTGGTGGCCCGGGGCATCCTGCGGGCGGCGGCGGAGGGGTGCCATGTGGTCAACCTCAGCCTCTCCGTGGGGGGAGGGCCCGGTACGGAGGCCCTGGCGGGGGCCTGCGCGGCGGCCCGGGAAGCCGGCTGCGTGCTGGTTGCGGCAGGACTGCCGGGAGTCCGTGGGTTGCTGCCGGCCTCGCTCCCGGGGGTCTTCGGCGTCGTGGCGGACGACGCCCTCCCACTCGACGAGGTCGCCCTTCACCCGGGGCACCCGTACCCGTACGCAGCCCCCGGGAGGCCTCGGAACCTGGAGGGGCTGCCCCCGGACGCCAACCTCTGGGGAGCCTCCTTCGCCTGCGCCCGCGTGGCGGTGCACCTGGCATCCCGCCTCGGGGACGGCGGCGTCCCCGGTGCCTGGGACGCCCGTAGGGGCGGCGGCCGGGACAAGGGCCTTGACCCGTCGGGAGCTTGCCGTTATAAGAGCCCTTCCACGGGCGATTAGCTCAGCGGGAGAGCACTGGCCTCACATGCCAGGGGTCGCAGGTTCGATCCCTGCATCGCCCACCAGACGAGCGAGGGACTCCGGCCGACGCCGGGGTCCCTTTTTCGCATGGCGCAGCCGGGAGCGCCCGCGCCTCCGTCCCATCCGGCGCCGGAGCTCCGCGGCGCACCACGAGGAGTCCCCATGAGACGGATCACCGCCCTCTGCACCCTGCTCCTTCTCGGTGGCTGCGCCATCGTGCGGCTCCCCGGCTCCGGGGGCGAAGGCGTGCGGGAAGTGACCCTCCAGGGCGACGGTCCCGACAAGGTGCTCCTGCTGGAGGTCTCGGGAGTCCTGTCCTTCCGCCGCCCTTGGGCTCCCCCGGGGTTCCCCCGGGGCGAAAGCCTCCCCACGCGCCTGCGGGCCGACCTGGACCGGGCCCGGAAGGATCCCCGGGTACGCGCGCTTCTCCTCCGGATCGACTCCCCGGGGGGAACGGTCTCCTCGAGCGACGTGCTGCACCACGAGATCCTCGCCTTCCGGAAGGAGACCGGGGTGCCGGTGGTGGCCCTCATCGTGGAGAAGGGGCTCTCCGGCGGCTACTACACGGCCCTAGCGGCGGACGAGATCGTCGCCCTGCCCACGGCCCTGGTGGGGAGCGTCGGGGTCTTCGTCGCCAAGTTCGACGCATCCGGGCTCCTCGACCGGTGGGGCGTGCGCAGCGAGATCACCAAGTCGGGGCCGCAGAAGGACCTCTTGAGCCCGCTGCGCCCCCTGTCCGACGAGGAGCGCCAGACCCTGGACGAGATCGTGGGCGATCTGCGCGACCGCTTCGTGGCGACCCTCAAGGCCAGCCGGCCGGCGCTGACCGAGGCGGACCTCGCGGCGGTCGCCACGGCGGCGCCGTTCTCGGCGACCCGGGCCCTCGAACTGCACCTCGTGGACCGCCTCGCTTACCCCGACGACG
>CAZGRT010000283.1:0-2518 GCA_964528225.1 uncultured Thermodesulfobacteriota bacterium
CGGGGCGCCACGGCGCGGCGCACCCGCTGGACCCGGCGCTCGGTGTTCACGAAGGTGCCGTCCTTCTCGGCGAAGGAGCAGGCGGGCAGCACGACGTGGGCCTTCTGGGCCGTCTCGGTGAGGAAGATGTCCTGCACCACCAGCAGGTCGAGCTTGTCGAGCGCCTCGCCCACGTGCTGCACGTCGGGGTCGGTGATCATCGGGTTCTCGCCCATCACGTAGAGCGCCTTCACCGTGCCCTCGATGGCGCCGTGGGTGACCTCCGTCACCGTGAGGCCGGGCTTGGTCGGAACCTTGCGCCCCCAGGCCTTCTCGAACTTCTCCGCCACGGCGGGGTCGTCCACCTTCTGGTATCCCGGGTAGACGTTGGGCAGCGCGCCCATGTCGCACGCGCCCTGCACGTTGTTCTGCCCCCGCAGTGGGTTGAGCCCGCCGCCTTCCACACCCACGTTGCCGCACAGCATCGCCAGGTTCGCCAGGGCCTTGACCGCGTCGGTTCCCTGGGAGTGCTGGGTGACACCCATGCAGTAGAGGATGGAGGCCGGCTTCGAGGTGGCGTAGAGGCGGGCCGCAGTGCGCAGCGACTCCGCCGGCAATCCGGTGATCTCCTCCACGCGCTCCGGGGAGAAGTCCTCGAGGGAGGCGGCGAACCCGTCGAAACCCTCGCACCGCTCCTCGATGTACGCCGCGTCGTGGAGCCCCTCCTTCAGGATGACGTGCATCATCCCGTTGAGGACCGGGATGTTGTGCCCCGGCTCCAACTGGAGGAAGACGTTGGCGTGCTCGGCGAGCTCGATCCGGCGCGGGTCCGCCACGACGAGCTTGGCGCCTCTCTGGGTGACCGCCCGCTTCACCAGATCGCCGATGATGGGGTGGTTCTCCGTGGTGTTGGACCCGATGATCAGGAACGCCTTCGCCTTCTCCATGTCGGCGATGGAGTTCGTCATCGCGCCGGAACCGAAGCTGGTGGCCAGACCGGCCACGGTGGAGCTGTGTCAGAGTCGTGCGCAGTGGTCGACGTTGCTCGTGCCGACCACCGCGCGGAAGAACTTCTGGAAGAGGTAGTTGTCCTCGTTCGTGCACCGGGCGCTCGAGAAGCCCGCGATCGCGTCGGCGCCGTGCTCGGCCTTGATCTCCTGGAGCCTGGCGGCGACGAAGCCCAGGGCCTCGTCCCACGTGGTCTCGTGGAGCTGCCCGTCGTCTCGACGGAGCAGGGGCCTGGTCAGGCGGGCGGGGTGGTTCACGAACTCCCAGCCGAAGCGTCCCTTCACGCACAGGCTTCCGTAGTTGGGCTTCAGGTCGAAGTCGGTGGTCGTCACCCGGAGGAGCTGGTCGTTCTTGGCGTTGAGCTCCAACTGGCAGCCCACCCCGCAGTACCCGCAGGTGGTCCGCACCCTCTTGGACTGCCAGGTGCGCGCCTTCCGGGTGAGCACGTTGTCGGTGAGGGCACCCACCGGGCAGACCGACAGGCACTCGCCACAGGAGATGCACTCCACCCCCGGCACCGGCCCGATGTAGGAGTGGAAGCCGTTGTCGACGATCTGGATGCACCCGACGCCCTTGATCTCCTTGCACGCGTGGACGCAGCGCGCGCACAGCACGCACCGGTCGGGCCACTGCTTGATGAAGGGGGAGACGTACCGCGGGACCTCCCGCTGGAAGGACTCCGCCACGAAGTCCTGCCGGGTGATCCCGTATTCGAAGCTCAGGTCCTGCAGGTCGCACTCCCCGCCCTTGTCGCACACGGGGCAGTCGAGGGGGTGGCGGACCAGGATGAGCTCGAGGATGTCGCGCCGCATCTCCCGCAGGGCCTCGGACTCGGTCCGCACCACGAGGCCGTCCGCCGCGGGCGTGTCGCACGCGGTAATCGGCTTGCGGTACCCGTCGGCCTCCACCACGCACATGCGGCAGGAACCGATGGGCGCGAGCTTCTTCAGGTAGCACAGCGTCGGGATGCGGATCCCCACGGTGCGGGCCGCTTCCAGGATCGTCGTCCCCTTCGGGACGCTCACCGGTTTGCCGTCGATGGTCAGGTTGATCATGGAACCCCTCTCGGCGATCCGCCGTCCGTCGTCACCGGCTGGCCGGCTCGTCCTGCGCCCCGTCCCCGAGGGCCAGCGCGAGCAGCCGGTAGCACCGCAGGCAGCGGCTGGCCTCCGCGATGGCCTCCTCGTGGGTGAATCCGATTTCCGCCTCCCGGAAGTCCCGCACGCGCACCTCCACCGGCACGTGGTGGATGTGGGCGGGCTCGGTGCCCGGGGGGACGCCGACATCCTCCTTGGCGTCGTACGGCTTGAGCTTCTCCACGTAGACGTTGAGCACCCACTCCTCCAGGGGCTCGGTGCGCTTCTCCCGGAGGAAGCGGTCGATCTGGAAAGCCGCCTCCTTGCCCCCGGCGAGCCCCGCGATCAGGGTCAGGGGTCCGGAAACGCAGTCGCCCGCCGAGAAGACCCCGACTCCGTCGTGCACCGCGGCCAGCTTGTTCAGGCCCTGGACCTGGATCTGCTTCCACTTGTCC
>CAZGRT010000284.1:0-4015 GCA_964528225.1 uncultured Thermodesulfobacteriota bacterium
GGCGCCCCGGACCCTTGCCCCGAGGAGGGTGACCGTGCTCCCCGCTTCCCCCCTCCCCCACGCCACCCCGGAGAGGCTCCGGCGGCTCTTCCTCGAAGGCTTCACGGTGCTCGACATCGCGGAGCCCCTGGTCTCCTTCGATGCCGAGGCGAGCGCCCCCGCCGTGCGGGAGCGGTTGGTCGAGCGTGACTTCGACCTCGTGGGGGTGCGGAGCGAGGGCCTCGTGTGCGGCTACGCCGCGCGCGAGGAACTCGCAACGGGTCTTCTCGGCGACCACCTGCGAGCCTTCGGCCAGGACGACTGCGTCGACGAGGGAGCCAGCCTCGTGGAGGCCATCCAGTCGCTCGGCGTCAACGGACGGTGCTTCGTCACGGTGCTCGACCGAGCCGGCGCCATCGTCACCCTCGCGGACCTCGAGAAGCCTCCGGTGCGCATGCTGCTGTTCGGGATGATCACGATCGTGGAGATGCTGGTCGCCGAGCGGATCCGGGACTGCTTCCCCGAGGGGGGGTGGGAGGATCGGGTGGCCGAGGGGCGCCTGGCGAAGGCCCGCGAACTGCAGCAGGAGCGGGCCCGCCGGGGCGAGTGCGTGGACCTGCTCGAGTGCCTTCAGTTCTCGGACAAGGGGCAGATCCTCCTGCGCGATCCCGCCGAGAGGGCCGCCCTGGGCCTCGCGTCCCGCAAGGAGGGTCTGCGCAACCTCAAGGAACTGGAGACGCTGCGAAACAATCTGGCCCACAGCCAGGGCATCGTCGCGTCGAGTTGGGCGAGGATCGTGCGGTTCACGGGGAACCTGGACCGGCTCCTCGCGGCGCAGACCCGTCGGGGGGAACCCCGGGCACGGGAGGGTGCGTGACCCCGGCCGTGTCGCAGGGCGGCGCGTTTCGCGGCCTGGAGGCCGTCCTGGCGGCCCGGGAGCCGGGCTGGTGGGACCGGATCGTGGAGGGCATCCCCGAGCTCGCGGCCCTGGCGGGCACGCCCCAGCCGGCGCGCTACCACGGGGAGGGAGACGTGGCGGTCCACACCCGCCTGGCGGTCGAGGCGTGCCCCCGCGACGGCGATCCCGACCTGCTCTGGGCCGCGCTGCTCCACGACCTGGGCAAGCCCGCCACCACCCGGGTGCGCGACGGCGACATCCGCTCCCCGGGGCATGCCCGGGAAGGCGCGTCGGCCGCCGATGCGGTTCTCGAAAGGCTCGGAATGCCCCGGGAGCGGCGGGAGCGGATCGTCTGGGCGGTTCGCCACCACACCTTCCACCTCTCCTGGGGCCTGGCGAGGCCCGACGACGCCTCCCGCCGGCAGCGCCGCTTCGTCGCCGACCCCCGTTTCCCCCTTCTGCTCGGCCTGCTTCGCGCCGATTCGCTGGCCTCGCTGGGGAACCCGCGGGGTCTGGAGGCCTACGAGCTCTACGCGGCGCTCCGGGCCCGGGTCGCCGACCCGCCGGGGTAGGCCGCGCCCGGAACCCTCGGACCCGGCCTCGGGCCTTGCGGAGCGGGAGGAATGGCGAGGGCCTCACGGGCTCCTCGCAGGGGGAGCCGGCAGGGACGCGTTTTCCACCGACACCCGGAAGACAGGACGAAGAGCCGAAAGGGGAGAGCCGTGAGAAGAGTCGCCGTCGTGTACGCGAGTCAGACCGGTGAGACGGAAAAGATGGCCCAGGTGATCGGGGAGGGCGTGAAGGCCGCCGGGGGCGAAGCCGTCCTGATGCGGGTCGAGGACGTGGAGGACGTCTCGTCGCTGGAGGGATTCGACGCCATCGCCGTGGGGACTCCGACCCAGGAGGCCAAAGAGCTGCCGGTGGTCGCGGATTTCGTCGACCGCCTGGTCGCGGGAGGGATCCGGGGGAAGTACGCGGCCGCCTTCGGGTCCTACGGGTGGAGCGGCGAAGGCCCGTACAAGGTGGCCCTCCGCCTCGAACGGGAGTGCGGGATGCGGATGGTGCAGGAGCCGCTGCGGGCCAGGCAGGGACTCAAGGGGTCCGAGTTCGACGTGTGCCGCGCCTTCGGCATGAAGCTCGTCTTCGGCGGCTGACCGCGTGGGTCGCCGCCGCGCTTCCGTCGTCGGAGGCCGCGGCCCCTACGGGGTGCGGAAGAACGAGCGCAGCCCCTTGCCGCCTCCCTTTTCTCCCGCGTGGGGCCCCGCCTGCTCGGAGCGGATGTGCTTGCGCACGGTGCGCCAGTCGAGTTTGGTGCGCCGGGCGACTTCCTCGTAGGTCCCGTAGCGTTTGTACAGCATGGCGCAGTACCCCGACACGAGTTCGTCCACGCTCACGTCCCCCTGCTGGATCCGGGACAGGAGTCCGATCTCGCCGCTCGGTGCCGCCAGGGCGCTGTCGCCGGGGTAGGTGCTGATGAGCAGCGCGCTGCGGACCGCCTGCTCCAGTTCCCGCACGTTGCCCGGCCACGGGTAGTCGCGGCCGAGGTCCCGCTCGAGGATCTCCCGGAGCCAGGCGACCAGGGCCGGCTGCTCCTCTCCCATCATGCGGCGGACCGTGAACGCCAGCATCAGCTCGAATTCCCGGGGGTCCTCCCGGAAGCGCTGCCGGAGCGTGGGCAGCACGATGGTGTTCGAGCACAGGCGGTAGTACAGGTCGTCGCGGAAGTGCCCGCTGCGCCGCAGATCGTCCAGCCGCCGGTTGGTGGCCGCGATCACGCGCCCCCGGAAACGGAGCTGCTCGTGGCTCCCCACCTTGGCGAAGGTCCGCTCCTGAAGGACGCGCAGCAGCTTGATCTGGAGCGGGCCGGACAGGTCGCCGATCTCGTCGAGGAAGATGGACCCGTGGGGCGTGCACCGGGAGAAGATGCCGTCGTGGTGCTCGAACGCCCCCGTGAAGGCGCCCTTCCGGTGGCCGAAGAGCTCCGACTCGATGAGGCTCTCCGGGAACTGGGAGAGGTTCAGGGAGATGAAGCTTCGCGTGAAGCTCTCGGCGAAGCGGCCCTTGCGGGGATCGAAGGGGATGAACCCCGACTGGCCGATGGCCGCGGCCGCCGTCCCCTTGCCCGTGCCGGTGTCCCCCAGGAGAAGCGTCGAGAAGTGCTCCATCCGCTCCCAGAGGTACAGGCCGTACCACTCCAGGTTCTGCGAGAACACGTTGTTCCACAGCGCGAAGCGCAGCTGCCGCATCGCGGGGCTCACCCCCACCAGGTTCCGGTGGATGAAGTAGAACGCTCGCCACGCCTGGTAGCTGATGCCGAAGAGGCGCACGGCCATCTCCTCGGACAGGCCGCGGCGCAGGTAGTTGGCGACGGCCTCCCGCGCGAAGCGTACCGGCAGCGGGTCGTCGCCCTCCCGGATCTGGGCCTTGATGAGGTCGCGGAACTCGTGGCGGAAGCGGTAGAAGACCTCGAAGGCGTACACGTTGCGCATGGTCGAGGCCATCTCGCCCCGGTACAGGTCCAGGCGCGCCTTGCCCGCCCTCTCGAGCTCGTCCACGCGCTGCAGGATCCGCTCGATCGCCCGCTCCATGGTCTCCTCTTCGGACTCCCCGCCGACCCAGCCCGCGATCTTGCGGTCCAGTTCGGTGCGTTCCTGCCCGAAGGGGTTGCTGAACAGGGCGCGCGAGACCACCTGGAAGAACTCGCGATCGCCCGCGGAGAGCTGGGTGGTCGGAGCCATGGGCGCCTCCTGCGGGACGTCGGCCCCCCGCCCGGGGTCGGGCGGGGCGGCGCCATCCTCCTGCGCGTGCAGGTCCAACCTACACGCGGCGCCGCCCGGACGCGAGGGGCGAAGTGCGACGGGCGCCCCCCGAAACGGAATCCGCGGGCCTTTCCGGCCGCCCAGGCGTCTTCCCGGGCCTTGGCAGGCCTCTTGCGTTGGTGTGGGGGGCGTCGACCGCTTTCTCCCCGGGCAGGAGGTGAGCCATGGAACCCACCGTGCAGAGTCCCGTTCCCGTGCCGGGCGGCTCCCGGCAGGGCACCGCGACCGCGACCGCCCCCGGCGGGCGCGGCGCGCCCCGACAAGGCCCGCTCCTGTCCCGTCCGCTCGCCGTGCTCGGCCTGGCCGCGGCCGCGCTGCT
>CAZGRT010000285.1:0-7801 GCA_964528225.1 uncultured Thermodesulfobacteriota bacterium
GATCGCCGCCGTCGAGCAGCTAAAGACCTACGCGAAGATCATGGCCGTACCCCTTCGCGTGGCCGAGGACGCCGGGCAGTTCCGGGCGGCCGTCGAGGAGTTCTCGGACCGCGACCTCGTGCTCGTCGACACGGCCGGCCGGAGCCCCCGGGACGAGGAGGCCCTGGCCGAACTCCTCGCCCTCTTCCCCGCAGATCTGCCGGTGGAGGTGCACCTGGTGCTGTCGGTCACCACCCGTTCCCGTGACTTGGAGCAGATCCTCGGGCGGTACGCGGGGCTCGGGGCGAGCCGATTGATCCTCACGAAGCTGGACGAGACCGGGTCCCACGGGGCGCTGCTCGGTCTTCCGCTGGCTTCCCGCCTGCCCCTCAGCTACGTCACGACGGGCCAGAACGTGCCGGACGACATCGAGGAGGCAACCGCCGCGGGCGTCTGCTCCTACCTGTTGCGGGGGCTGGAGGCCCCCGGGTGAAGGATCAGGCGGCGCGGCTCCGGGAACTCGCGTTCCGGGCGCGGGAGCCCGAGGCGGGCCTGCCCTCCGGCCGTGCTCGCGTCGTCGCGGTAACCAGCGGCAAGGGAGGGGTCGGCAAGACGAGCCTCGTGGCGAACCTGGCGACGGTGCTGGCCCGGCGGGGTCGTCGGGTGACCGTCCTCGACGCCGACTTCGGGCTGGCCAATCTCGACATCCTGCTGAACCTCAGCCCCGCCCGGAACCTCGGCGACCTCCTCCGAGGCGAGGCGCGCGCCGAGGAGGTGGTGCTCGAAGTGGAGCCGGGGCTGCGGGTCATCCCCGGCGCCTCCGGCGTCGATGCCCTGGCGGAGGTCCACGGAGAGGAGCGGAGAAGGCTGCTGGCGTCCCTGGCCTCGCTCACCGGGGACCAGGACCTCCTGCTCGTGGACACGGCGGCCGGAATCGGGAGGAACGTCGTGGACCTCTGCCGGGCGGCAGGCGAGATCCTCCTGGTTACCAACCCCGAGCCCACGAGTCTCACGGACGCCTACGGGCTCCTGAAGGTGTTGTGGCACGGGCATGGCACCGACAAGGTTCGGCTCGTGGTCAACGGAGTCGCCGGAGCCGATGAGGGGCGGGCGCTCCACGCGCGGTTGGCCCAGGTGGTGCAGCGCTTCCTCCAGCGCAGACTCGACTATCTCGGCCACATCGTGCGGGACGAGTGCGTCGGACTCTCGGCCCTGCGCCAGACCCCCTTCGTGACGGCGTACCCGCGATCTCCGGCGAGCCGGTGCGTGGCAGAACTGGCGGCTGCCCTCGTGGAGGGGGCTGGGGAACCGTCCGATACCGAGTTCTGGAGCAGACTGCTGGCGGCGGAGTGAGATGACCTTCGAGGGATCCTTGAGGATGGGGAGGTTCCCGGCGCCCGCGGCGGCGACGAGCGTCGGCGCCCGTTCGGGTCGGGGGGCGCTTCCTTGATCCGGGCGGCCGCGGCACTTCTCGCCGTCGGTGCCGTGCTCCTCGCGGGCCGCCCGGAGGCCGCCCTCCTGGCCCGGGTCGATCCCGGGTGGAGCCCGTTCCGGGCGGCGCCGGGAGACCCCGACGGCCGGGCGGGGCGCGGCGCGAGGGCGGACGCGCTCTACCGGGCAGGCGAAGGCGCGGCCGGCGAGGCGCGCACCACCTATCGGCAACTCCTGGGAGAGCCCCTGGATCCGGCCGAGGAGGCGTGGGTCCGGTTCATGCTGGGCAATCTCGCCCGGGTCGACGGCGCGGCGGGGGAGGCGGAGGCCCAGTACCGCGCCGCGTCGGCGGGGCCGCGGGGCCCGTGGTCGGCGGCTCTGGCCTTCGATCGGGCGGTTCTCGCGTTGGAGGCGGCCCGCTTCGGCGAGGCCCGGCAGGGTCTTCTCTCCTGGCTGCGTGACTACCGCGGGGAGGCCGGGGAAGCGCTGGTGCTGTCCCTCTTGGGGGAGGTGGAGGCCGCGCTGGGAGACCCCGTCTCGGCGACGGCGCGTTTCGAGGAGGCGCTCCGCAAGGACCCGGAGTCTTGGCGCGTGCGGCCCGAGACCGCACTGGCCTGGCTGCGCCTGCTCCGGGCTGCCGGCAGGGATGGCCGGATCCGGGATCTGGCGGATGCCCTGGCGGGAGCTCCCGTGAAGACTCCGGATGGGGTCCGCACCGTGCTCCTGGCGGGAGGATTCTTCGAGGCGGGGGGCGATGTGCCTGCCGCCGCGCGCTTGTACGCCCGAGTCCTGGATCAGGAGGAGCGGGCCGGAAGGGAGATGAGGCGCGTGCGTCTCCAACTCGCGTTGCTCGGGGTGGCCCACGCGGACGAGGTGGACCTCCTGGAACCCTACCCGGCGTATCGCCTGTTCTACCGCGCAGGTCCGGCGCTGGAGGAGCTCGCGGCCGACCCGGACCCCGAACTGGCCCAGGGGGCCCTCCTGGGGTTGTCCGAGTCAGCGCGCAGGGAAGGCCGTCCCCGGCGGGCCCTGCAATTGCAGTCCCGGGCGTTCCGGGAACATCCGAAGGGCCCGATGGCCGTGGCGGCCTACGAGGAGTTCCTCTCTCTGCTGGAAGCCCACCTCCGCGACCTCGAAGAACGGGGCGAGCCAGTGGAACTGGTGACCGTCTACCAGGACTTCATCGGGGCGGCGCTGTGGGTTCCGGCGAGGGAGGTGGGCGGCGTGTCCCTCCTCGCCGCCGAGGCGTACGAGGAACTCGGCGCTCCCGCGCTCGCGCGGGAGATCTACGAGGAACTCCTCGCCCGTGGAACCCGGGTCGCCCACACCGACGAGTTGCGGGTCCGGATCCTGCGGACCCGGGCGGCCGACGGCGACTCGCAGGCCCTGCAGCGCCTGGCGGAGGAGGGAGGAGGCTGGGCCGCGCGAGTCGCGTGGGCGCGCGGGCTCGTGTCCCTGGCGCGGACGGACGAGGCTTCCGCCCAGTATCGTCGGGCGGCCGAAGGTGCGCCCGGGCCGGCCGAGAGATTCGCCGTCCTGGAGGAGTCGCCGGTGGCGTGGGCGGCCGGCGCGTCGGCGAAGGAACTCCTCGATGCCATCGAGGAACGGAAGAGGGTGTTCGTCTCCCTCCCGGCAGAGGCGCAGGAGGGTGCCTGGGAGAAGCACGCGCGCCGGATCGAGGGGCGTGCGCGCCTTGCCCTGGGGGAGTTCGAGAGGGCGGAATCCCTGCTGGCGGCCGCCGGACCCGACGACGCTGCCGACGTGTACCTCACGGCCCTGGCGGCGGAAGGAGCGGGGCACCGGGAACGCGCCTCGGACCTCCTGAGGGCTCTCGAGTCGGCCGGGGACCCGGTGTTCGGCCGGCTCGCGTCCATCCGTCGCCGGTGCGGCGAGCTGGGAGGGGAGGTCCCGTGAGGGCCACGGGAGGTTTCGTCGCGGCGGGAAGCGTCCGGGGCTCCTGGACAGCGGCGCGCGAGGCGGTGTACCGTGAATCGCCGCGAGGCCGCGGCTCCGGGGCCCGCTTTCCCGAGGGGCGGCCGGCCGGGGCACGGACCCCCTGGCCCAGAGGTCCGAACGACGCACGGATAGGGGACTGACGGGTGGCCTTCTGGGACTCCTTCCTTACGCAGGTGCGGCAACTCTGGGGCGGGCTCGCCGCCGCCCAGCGATTCGTGCTCGTCGCCGCGATGGCGTTGCTGGCCGTCGGCTTCGTGGCGCTGGCCTTCTGGGCCGGAACTCCTCCCTACGAACTCCTGTACGGTCGTCTGTCCACCGAGGATGCATCGAGGGTCACGGAACGGTTGCGGGGGGCCGGCGTCCCCTATCGCATCGAGGACGGGGGCCGTTCCGTGCTGGTCCCGGCGGACCGGGTCTACGACCTTCGCCTCTCCCTGGCCGGGGAGGGGGTCCCCCAGGGCGGCGTCGTCGGTTTCGAGATCTTCGACCGCTCCGGGTTCGGGATGACCGACTTCGCCCAGAAGGTCAACTACGCCCGCGCGCTGGAGGGGGAGCTCACCCGCACGATCCGGCGCCTCGAGGGGGTCGAGGGGGCGCGGGTGCACCTGGTCCTGCCCGAGCGCCGCCTCTTCGAGACCGAGAGCCCACCGGCTTCTGCGTCCGTGGTGCTCCAACTGGCACCCGGGCGCCAGCCGACGGCAAAGCAGATCCAGGGAGTCGTCTACCTCGTGTCCTCGAGCGTGCAGGAACTTCCGCCGGAGAGGGTGACGGTGGTGGACACCGGCGGGAACCTCCTGCACCGGGCGGCCGGCGACGAGACGGGACTGCTCGCAGCGAGTCAGCTGGAGTTCAAGCGCGCCTACGAGAAGGAGGCGGAGGGACGCATCCGCGAGATGCTCGAGCGGGTTCTGGGCGCCGGGGCAGCCGTGGTCCAGGTCGCGGCCCAGTTCGACTTCGACACGGTGGAGGAGACCTCCGAGGTCTTCGACCCCGATGCGGTCGCCGTGCGGAGCGAGGAACGGGTTACCGAGAGCCAGGAGGGCCCATCGGGTTCCAGCCGCGACGCGGAGAAGGTGAACTACGAGGTGTCCAGGCGGCTGACCCGCGTGCAGAGGAGTCCCGGTTCCCTGCGGCGGCTCACGGTGGCGGTCGCGGTGGACGGGACCTACGCGGAGGGAGCGGGCCCCGACCGCGAGTTCGTGCCCCGCGGCGCCGAGGAACTGGACCGCATCCGCTCGCTGGTGGAGAAGGCGGTCGGGTTCGAGGCCGGTCGGGGGGACGAGGTGGAGGTCACGAGCATCCCGTTCCGGCCGGCCGAGAAGCTCATCGAGCCCGAGGAGCCCCGGCGGGATGATGTCGCCCGGGAGTGGATGCGATACGGGCTTGCGGCGTTCCTGGCCCTGGTCGTCGTCCTTGGCGTGGTGCGGCCGCTCCTCCGCAGGATCACCTCGTCTCGACCGCCGGAGATGACGGGCCCCCTGACGGTTGCCGAGATGGAGCGCCGCCTCGCGGGCAAGGCTTCGGCGCCCCAGGCGCCCCGAGCCGAGCCCGGCCCCTCCGGCGAGCTTCGCGGAGAGACTCTGCGCAGCAGGTTGTTGGAACTGGTCGAGGCGGAGCCCGAGGTGGCTGCTCAACTCGTACGCGGTTGGCTGACGGAGGAGTGAGGCGTGGCGTCGACACCCCCGCTTCCCGGCGCGCGCAAGGCGGCGATCCTCATGGTCGCCCTCGGAGAGCAGGCGTCCAAGGTGATCTTTCCGCACCTCCGGGACGACGAGATCCAGCGCGTCAGCCGGGAGATCGCGTCCCTCGAGAGGGCAACCTCCGAGGAGGCGGAGGCCGTGCTGCAGGAGTTCCACGCGATCGCGCTGGCACGGTCCTACATGCTCGAGGGCGGGGTCGAGTACGCCAAGAAGATCCTGCGCAGGAGCCTCCCCGCCGACCGCTGCCGCGACATCCTCGATCGCCTCGTGAAGTATCCGGACTACGGCCCGGGTTTCGCCAATCTGCGCAAGGCCGACCCGAAGCTGCTGAGCAAGATCATCCAGAAGGAGCATCCCCAGACGATCGCGTTCGTGCTCGCCCACCTGGACGTGAGCCGAGCGGCGCAGGCGATCGCCGGTTTCTCTCCTGAACTGCAGGTGGAGGTGTCGCGGCGGCTCGCGGGCCTGGAGGAGATCAGTCCGGACGTTGCCAAGAAGGTCTCGGCCGTGCTCGACCAGAAGATCGGTGCGATGGCCGGCGCCGCGGTCGAGGTCCAGGGGGTCAAGACCGTTGCGGAGATTCTCAACCGGATGGGGCGCAAGGAATCGAGGACGATCCTGGAGAAGCTGGAGCAGGAGGATCCGGGACTCGCGGCCCACATCCGGCAGCTCATGTTCGTGTTCGACGACATTCGGGAGTTGCCGGACCGCGCGGTCCAGGAGATCCTCCGCCGGGCCGACAAGCAGAGTCTCGTCGTAGCCCTCAAGGGGGCATCGGAGGCCCTCCAGGAGAAATTCTTCCGCAACATGAGCTCCCGGGCCGGCGAGACGATGCGCGAGGAGATGTCCTTCGTCGGGCCGGTGAAGCTCAGCGAGGTGGCTGAGGCCCAGTCCGCGATCACGGAGGTCGTGCGGCAACTCGAGGAGGAGGGAGTGATCTCCGTCGGTTCGGCGGAGGAGGAAGACTACATTCCCTGAGGTCCGCACCCCGCGGGCGCGGAGGAGACAGGTTTGGCACGCGACACCCCGAGAGGTTCGGAGCGCCCCGTCCCCGGGGCGTCGTCTCCCGGCTCCGCCGAGAAGGGGCGCGAAGGCGCGGGGCCCCGGCCATTCCGCGGGCCGGAACTGCAGGGGGACGACGTCGGCGCGAGCACCGGGGAGCCCACCGGGGTCGCGGACCCGGTCCAGGCGGAACTCGCTCGTGCACGTCGCGAGGCGGAGCGCATCCGGGAGGATGCTCGCCGAGAAGCCCGGGAGCTCCGGGAGAACGCGTCCCGCAGCGGGCTCGAGGAAGGCCGGGCCGAGGGACGGCGCGAACTGGAGGCGGCCGTCGATAGCCTCGTCTCGCTGGCGGAGGAGTTGGCCGGCTACAAGGAACGGCTCTTCCGCGATGCTCGCGAACAGGTGCTCGACCTCTGCCTGGCCCTGGTGGACCGGCTCCTTGGCCCGCTGGTGGAGGCCGACGAGCAGGCGGTGCTCCGGGTCACGGAGCGGGCCCTCCAGGCCCTCTCGGACCGGGAGACCCTCACCATCCGCGTCCACCCGGAGGACCTGCGCCGCGTCGTGGACGCCAAGCCCCGAATCCTCGCGACCTTCGACGGCATCCATCGGCTCACCGTCATGGAGGACCCGGCGGTGAAGCGCGGGGGCTGCCTCGTCCAGACACCGAGCGCGGAAATCGACGCCCGCCTCGAGACGCAGTTGGCCGAACTGGCGCGGGGAGTCCGGGGCGCTTGAAGTCCCTCGACTTCTCCGCCGAACGGAGGGCCGCTCGGGATTCCGACATCCTCCGCCCCCAAGGCAAGGTGGTGCAGGTCGTCGGGATGGTGGTCGAGGCGTCGGGGCCCCGTGCGCCCGTGGGCGACATCTGCCTGGTGTACCCCGAAGGGGGCGCATTCGAACGCCGCCGCGCGATCCCGTGCGAGGTCGTCGGGTTTCGCCAGGGGCGCATCCTCCTCATGCCGTACGGCGAGATGCGGGGGATCCAGCCCGGCAGCCGGGTGCTCGCCACGGGAAGCCCGAGCGTGTGCCAGGTGGGCGAGGAACTCCTGGGCCGCGTCATCGACGGCACGGGGAACGCCATCGACGGCCAGCCCCCCCCCGCGTGCCGGCGCAAGTACCCCCTGTACGGGCGCGAGATCAACCCGATCTCCCGGGGGCGGATCCGGGAACCCCTGTCCACCGGCGTCAAGTCCATCGACGCGCTGCTCACCTGCGGCAAGGGCCAGAGGATGGGGATCCTCGCCGGCAGCGGGGTGGGCAAGAGCGTCACGCTGGGCATGATCGCCCGGAACACCTCGGCCGACGTCAACGTGATCGCGCTGATCGGCGAGCGGGGGCGGGAGGTGCGGGAGTTCATCGAGCGGGATCTCGGCGAAGCCGGCATCCGCCGCTCGGTGGTCGTCGTCAGCACCTCCGAGAAGTCCCCCTTGGTGAAGGCCCGGGGCGCCCTCGTCGCGACGACGGTGGCCGAGTACTTTCGGGACCGCGGCCTGGACGTGCTGCTCCTCATGGACTCCATCACCCGCTTCGCCATGGCCTTGCGGGAAGTGGGGCTCGCCATCGGCGAACCGCCCACCACCAAGGGATACACGCCGAGCGTGTTTGCCGCCTTGCCCCGGCTGGTGGAAAGGGCCGGGATGGGCGAGGTCGAGCGAGGGTCTGTCACCGGCTTGTACACCGTGCTCGTGGAGGGGGACGACCTGACCGATCCGGTGGCGGACACGGCCCGTTCC
>CAZGRT010000286.1:0-2033 GCA_964528225.1 uncultured Thermodesulfobacteriota bacterium
ATCGCCCGCTCCCGGATCCGGTCGGTGCTGGCGCGGTCGTTGATCATCCGGCGGAACTCGTCGTCGATGGCGATGTACTCGAAGATCCCGGTGCGGCCCCGGTACCCGGTGGAGCGGCACGCCGGGCACCCGCGGCCCGCGTGGAAGCGCACGTCCCGGGTCTCGGCGGGGTCGAGCTGCAGGGACTCGAGCAGCCGGGGGTCGGGGTCGGTCTCCTCCTTGCACGCCGGGCAGATCACCCGCACGAGCCGCTGTGCGAGCACCCCGAGCAGCGTCGAGCTCAGCAGGAACCCCTCCACCCCCATGTCGAGCAGGCGCGAGATCGCGCCCGGCGCGTCGTTGGTGTGCAGGGTGCTGAAGAGCAGGTGGCCGGTCAGGGCCGACTGGATGGCCGTGTCGGCGGTCTCGCGGTCGCGGATCTCACCGACGAGGATGATGTCGGGGTCCTGGCGCACGATGGAGCGAAGCCCGCTCGCGAAGGTCAGCCCGATGCCCGGGTTGACCTGGATCTGGTTCACGCCGCGCAGCTGGTACTCCACCGGGTCCTCCAGCGTGATCACCTTGTTCTCCGCCGAGTTCAGGAGCGACAGCGTCGCGTAGAGCGTGGAGGTCTTGCCGCTCCCGGTGGGGCCGGTGACGAGGATCATGCCGTAGGGCTGCGACGCCAGCCGCACGTACCGCTCCAGGACGTCGGGCGGGAACCCCAGGCGCTCCAGGTCGAGCTGGAGCGTGTCGCGGTTCAGGATGCGCATCACCAGGCTCTCGCCGAAGAGCGTGGGGATGGTGGACACGCGGAAGTCCACCTCCTTGTCGCGGATCTTGAGCTTGATCCGCCCGTCCTGGGGCAGGCGCCGCTCCGAGATGTTGAGCTTCGCCATGAGCTTGAGGCGCGAGAGGATGGCGGGCTGGAACTGCTTCGGGGGCGACTCCACCTCGCTCAGCACGCCGTCGATCCGGTAGCGCACCTTGAACTCGTCCTCGAAGGGCTCGAAGTGGATGTCGCTCGCCTCCATGCCCACGGCGTCCACGATCAGCCGGTTCACCAGGCGGATGATCGGCGCCTCGGAGGCGAGGTCGCGCAGGTGGCCCTCGTCCTCCTGGTCGGCGCCCTCGGCGATCTCCCGGCCCGCCTCCTCGATGATGTTCTCGAGCGACTGGCGGCCGGCGCCGTAGAGCCTCTCGATGGCGTCCAGGATGTCGTCGGCCTTGCCCCGGCGCACGCGGACGTCGCGGCCGTAGGCGAACTTCAGCGCCCGCACCGTGTCGGTGTCCGCCGGGTCGGCCATCGCCACCTCGATGGCGCGGTCCGTGAGGGTCAGCGGCACGCAGCGTGCGCTCTTCATGAACTCCAGCGACAGGTCGCCGAGGACCACCGGCTCGCTCGGGTAGTCCCGGTAGGAGAGGAGGTCGGCGGGCGCGGTCGTCACTTGCGCGCCGCCGCGAGCTCGTCGACCTTCTCGAGGAGCTTCTTCGGGGAGGGGAACCCGTAGTACTTCGTCCACGAGCCGGTCTTCCCGTCGCCCACCAGGAAGGCCGCCGGGTGGTTGGTGAAGTTCGGGGCGTAGAGCCCGAGCCCCTGGAGCACCTTGGTCATGTTGGGGTCCTCCCCGGTGAGGAACACCCACCCCGGCTTCGCGTTCCAGCCGTCGGCGTAGTCCTTGAGGCGGGCGGGGATGTCGGTGGTGGGGTCCACCGACAGGGACACCAGGGTCACGTCCTTGCCCAGGCGGTCGCCGAGCTTCTTCTGCATGTCGGCGAAGATGGCCGAAAGGATCGGACAGATGAGGCCGCAGTCGGTATAGAAGGTGTCGATGGCCACGATCCGGTCCCCGATCACCTCGCTCTTGAAGAGCAGTTTGTTCCCGTCCTGGTCGAGCACTTCCACGTCGTGCAGGTCCACGGATACCGCCGCCGGGGCCTGGCCCTTGGCCTTCGACTGGGCCGCGGCCGGCCCCGCCGGCAGCAGGGTCGCCCCCGCGAGCGCGAGCAGCAGGACGCGGCGGATCGTTCGCGAACGGAACAGCATACCCATG
>CAZGRT010000287.1:0-6962 GCA_964528225.1 uncultured Thermodesulfobacteriota bacterium
CTCCTGGTGTACGGGGAGGACGGCGACGCGGTCTTCCACCGGATCGCCGAGGAGTTCTGCACGGGGGGGTGCGTGATGCGGATGGCGACCCTGGAGGACGTCTTCCTCAAACTCACCGGGCGGGGGCTGCGGGAATGACGCCGGGCGTGGGAGACCTTTCCCGCCGCCTGTGGCGGGTCTGGCAGCGCAACTGGACGGTCTACCGGAAGACCTGGCGGATCGGCTTTCTGCCGCCGCTGCTGGAGCCCCTGTTCTACCTCGTCGCGTTCGGGGCCGGTCTCGGCACCCTCGTGGGGGAAGTGTCCTACGGGGGAGAGCCCGTGGGGTACGTGCGCTTCATCGCGCCCGCGCTGCTGGCCATCGCGATCATGCAGAACGCCTTTTTCGAGAACACCTACGCCTCCTTCGTCCGCATGTACTACCAGAAGACCTTCGACGCGATGCTCGCGACCCCGCTCTCGGTGGAGGATGTGATCAGCGGGGAGATCGCCTGGGGGGCGACGAAGTCCCTCATGGCCGCCGCGATCATGGGTTCGGTGCTCACCCCCTTCGGGCTCCTGAGCTACCCCGCCGCTCTCCTGATCCTGCCGGTGGCGGTGCTGGGCGGAGTCGCCTTCGGGTCATCCGGCATGGCCTTTACCGGGCTCGTGCCGAACATCGAGGTCTTCAACCTGCCGGTCTTCCTCTTCGTGACCCCGATGTTCCTGTTCAGCGGCACGTTCTTTCCCCTCGATGCCCTTCCGCCCTGGGCCCAGGCCGTCGCCCAGGTGTTTCCGCTCACGCACCTGGTGGAACTCGTCCGGGGCGCCGCCTTCGGCAGCCTCCACGGGGGCCACGTGGGCAGCCTCGCCTACCTCCTGGCGTTCGACGCCGTCGTGTATCCGCTCGCGGTCTCCCGGATGCGGCGGCGGCTGATCCGCTGAGGCGCGTTCGGCTTCGACAGGTTCCTGTGGACATCCTGGGGAGAAACCTGGGGAAACGCTCCGGCTCCCGGCTCTCTTCCCAGAGACGGGTCCGGCTGCTGCCTTTTTGTGCATTTTCGAGAACCGCAGAACAGCGGCCTTTTCCAGACGTTCCCCTCCGGCAAGGCGCGCCGGATGCGGCCCCCGACGCCGTCGATGGAACTTGTCCACAAGTTGACGAGAGGAGGCCACCGCGGACGCGGCGCCCGCTCAGGGAGCCGGGAGATCGTGGGCCCGGATCGAGAAACCGGCTTCGCGCAGCGCCGCGGCCACCTCGCCGATGTGCTCGGTGCCCCGGGTTTCCACCTCCGCCTCGACCCGGGTCCTGCCCACGGGGAGGTCGAGGCTCAGGCGGTCGTGGGCGATGTGGAGAACGTTTGCCCGCTGCCGGGCGACCACGGCGAGGAGAGATCCCAGGGCCCCGGGAACGTCGTCGAGAACGACCGCGAAGCGGAAGATCCGGCCGCTGCGGATCAACCCCTGCTCCAGCACGCGGTCGAGGACGTTGAGGTCCATGTTCCCGCCGCTGACGACGACCACGATCGCGCGCCCCCGGACCCGTTCGGGCGGTGCCGAGAGCAGGGCCGCCAGGCCGACCGCGCCGGCCCCCTCGGCCAGGAGTTTCTTGTTCTCCAGGAGCCGAACGATGGCGGAGGCGATGCGGGTCTCCTCGACCACCCGGACCTCCCGGACATGCCGCGCCAGCAGGGCGAAGGGAGTGTCTCCGACGCGGGAGACCAGGATCCCGTCGGCGATGCTCCGGCCCGGGGCCACCGTGACCGGCTGCCGCGCTTCCAGGGCCTTCGCGGCCGACGGGCAGGCCTCGGTCTGGACCCCGACCACCTGCACGCTCGGACGCTCTTCGGCCAGGGCAGCGGCGATCCCAGCGACGAGCCCGCCCCCTCCCACGGGCACCCACACCTCGTCCGGCGATGCCCCCTGCTCCAGGATCTCCAACGCCACCGCTCCCTGCCCGGCGATCACGTCCTCGTCGTCGTAGGGGTGCACGAAGCAGTAGCCCTCCTCCGCCAGGGCCCTGGCCCTCTCGAGCGCCTCGGCCACGGTGCCGCCGTGGAGGAGGACACGGCCGCCGTAGTCGCGGGTGGCCAGTTGCTTGGAGATGGCGGAGTTCTCGGGCATGACGATCGTCGCGGAGATCCCGAGGGTGGCCGCGGCAAGAGCCACGCCCTGGGCGTGGTTCCCGGCCGAAGCGGCGACCACCGGCCGCGGGCCTTCGGCCTCCCGGCAGCGGAGGAGTTTGTTGAGCGCGCCGCGGACCTTGAAGGAGCCGGTGCGCTGGAGGTTCTCGAGCTTGAGGTAGACCTCGGCACCGGTCAGTCGGCTGAAGTGCTCGGAGTGGATCAGGGGGGACGGGGACACCCAGCGGCTCACCGCGTCGCGGGCGGCGCGGATGCGGGCGAGGTCGATCATCGCGGGTCCTCGGACAGAGTGAAGCGCGTGAGTTCCTCCCGCCCAAGATACAGCGGGCCGCGCGGGTGGAGAAGGCCGGCCTCCCGGCGATTTTGACAGCAGTGGCCCGGTCGCTAGACTCCCGGAACGCTCCGGCCCCTGCGGAGGACCCATGTACCTGGACCGTTTCGACCCCCTCGCCGGCCAGACTCTCGAGATCCTCGATGCCGACGGAAACCTGCGGGAGGAACTGCGCCCGGACCTGCCCGACGGGGAGATCCGGAGGCTGTACGGGCGCATGTCCGCCATGCGGGCGGCCGACCGCATGGCGCTCCGGCTCCAGCGGGAGGGGCGGATGGGGACCTACGCTCCCCTGTGGGGCCAGGAGGCCTGCCAACTCGCGGCGGCGGCCCTGGACCCCTCCGACTGGCTCGTCCCCTCGTACCGGGAGCTCGGCGCGATGTGGCTGCGCGGGGTACCCCTGCCCACGATCTACCGGTACTGGATCGGGGACGAGCGCGGGAGCGTCTGGGAGGAGTCGCTCCGCGTGCTTCCGGTCGCCATCCCGGTCGGGAGCCAGGCCCTGCACGCGGTCGGCCTCGCCTGGGCCTTGAAGCTGCGCGGCGAGGCTGCCGCGGTGCTGGTGTACTTCGGCGACGGCGCCACCTCGGAGGGAGAGGTGCTCGAGGCGTTCAACTTCGCCGGCGTCTTCGGGGTGCCCGTGGTCTTCTTCTGCCAGAACAACCAGTACGCCATCAGCGTGCCCCGCAGCCGCCAGACGGCGGCGGCCACCCTGGCGCAGAAGGCCGTCGCCTTCGGGTTTCCGGGCATCCAAGTCTACGGGAACGACCTCCCGGGGGTATACGGGGTCGCGAAGGAGGCCCTGGATCGGGCCCGCGGCGGCGGAGGGCCCGCGCTCGTCGAAGCGGTGACGTACCGCCTCGGTCCGCACACGACCGCCGACGATCCGACCCGCTACCGCGACGACGCGGAAGTGGAGCGCATGAAGCGGTTCGATCCCCTGCTGCGGGTGCGAAGGTACCTGACGTCGCGGGGGCTCTGGTCCGACGCCGACGAGGAGGCGCTGCAAAGGGCTGTCCGGGCCGAGGTGGACGCGGCCGTGGAGCAGGCCTACGCGGTGCCGGACCCGGAACCGGCGGACATCTTCGACTTCACCTACGCGGTTCTCCCCCCGGAGCTCGAGCGCCAGAAGCGCGAGTACCTGGAGTTCCGGGCAACGGAGGGGAGGAGCGGCCGTGGCTAGGCTCAACCTGGTGGCGGCCATCAACCTCGCGCTGGACCGGGAGATGGCCCGGAATGACCGGATCGTGCTCCTCGGCGAGGACGTGGGCGGCGAAGGGGGGGTGTTCCGGGTGACGGACGGCCTGCAGGAGAAGTACGGCGCCGAGCGGGTCGTGGACACGCCCCTGGCGGAGGCCGGAATCCTGGGCGCGGCCCTGGGACTCGCCCTGGGCGGGATGCTTCCCGTGCCCGAGATCCAGTTCGAGGGGTTTCTCTACCCCGCGCTCAACCAGCTGTGCAACCACGTGGCCCGGTACCGGACCCGCACCCGAGGCCGCCGCCCGGTGCGCCTGGTGCTGCGCTGCCCGTGGGGGGGCGGGATCCGGGCGCCGGAGCACCACTCCGACTCCCCCGAAGCGCTGCTGGCCCACACGCCGGGCCTCACGGTGGTGACGCCGTCCAACCCCCGCGACGCGAAGGGGCTGATGACGGCCGCGCTGCGCCACCCGGACCCGGTGGTGTACTGCGAGCCGAAGCGCATCTACCGGGCGATCAAACAGGAGGTCCCCGAGGAGGACTACGTCGTGCCCATCGGGAAGGCCGCGGTCGTGCGGCAAGGCAACGACGCGACGGTGGTCGCGTGGGGAGCCATGGTCCGGGAGGCCCTCGGCGCGGCGGAACTGCTCGCCGGAGAGCGCGTGTCCGTGGAGGTCGTGGACCTGCGGACCCTGGCGCCGATGGACTCGGCGACGGTGGTGGAGTCGGTGCGAAAGACCGGGCGCCTGGTGGTGGCCCACGAGGCCCCCCGAACGGCCGGCCTGGGTGCGGAACTGGCCGCCCGCGTGGGCGAGGAGGCACTGACGTCGCTGCTGGCGCCGGTGGAGCGGGTCACCGGCTTCGACACCGTCGTGCCCCTGGCCAAGCTGGAGAACCACTACCTTCCCGACGCCGGACGCATCGCCGCGGCCATCCGCAAGACGGTGAGGTTCTAGAGACCATGGCGTACGAATTCCGGTTCCCCGACGTGGGAGAAGGCACCGTCGAAGGTGAGGTCGTCGAGTGGAGGGTCCGCCCCGGAGACCGGGTGGAAGCCCACCAGACCCTCGTCGTGGTCGAGACCGACAAGGCGGTGGTGGAGATTCCCTCGCCGGTGGCGGGCGTGGTGCTCGAGGCCCGGGGCCGCGCCGGAGAGGTGATCCGGGTGGGGGCGGTGCTGGCGGTGATCGGCGAGGGAGGGGAGCAGGCCCTGCGGGCGCCGGACCGCTCCGGAGCCCCGAAGCCCGCCCAACCCGCGGAGGAGGAGATCCCGATTCCCGGCGGGCGTCCCCGCCGGGCGCCGGAGGCGGTCGTCCCCGTGCGCAGGGGCTCGGTCGGCGTGGTCGGGGAGTTGGAGGAGGCCCCGGAGGAGGACGGGGGGGAGGGGGAGGGCCATGGGTCCGCCGGGCCCTCCCTGTCTCGTCGCCGGGCGGAAGCGTTGCCCCGGGACCGGGCGATCGCCCGCGAACTGGGGGTCGACG
Organism: uncultured Thermodesulfobacteriota bacterium; assembly: GCA_964528225.1. Classification (GTDB taxonomy): domain Bacteria; phylum Desulfobacterota; class Deferrisomatia; order Deferrisomatales; family JACRMM01; genus CAZGRT01. Next base: position 5,132 of record CAZGRT010000287.1, read on the forward strand.
CGGACGCGTTGCGGGGCACCGGCCCCGGGGGGAGGGTCACCGAGGCGGACATCCGAAGGGCCGCTTCTCGGGGCGCACCGGGAACCGGGGCGGAGGGGATGGAGTCGACCCCGGGCCGGGACGAGCACGGGCCCGTGGAGCGGGTGCCGCTGCGGGGAGTCCGCAGGAGGGTCGCCCGTGCCATGGTCCTGTCTTTGGCCAGCGCGGCCCAGGTGACCACCACGGACCAGGCCCGGGTCGGGCTCCTGTGGCACATCCGGGAGAAGGAACGAGCGGGCGCGGCAGAGCGGGGGGTCCACCTGACGCTCCTCTCCTTCGTCGTCAAGGCCGCGGTCTCGGCGCTGCGGCGCGACCCGTGGCTGAACGCGAGCTACGACGGCGACCGGGAGGAGGTGGTGCTCAAGGGCTACTACCACGTGGGCGTGGCGGTGGAGACCCGGGACGGACTCATCGTGCCGGTGGTGCGGGACGCCGACCGCAAGTCGGTGTTGGAGATCGCACGGGAGATCCAGGACCTCTCCGAGGGGGCCCGAGCCCGGACCCTCACGGTTGAGCAGTTGCGCGGAGGCACGTTCACGGTCAGCAACTACGGGTCGATCGGCGGGATCTTCGCCACGCCGATCCTCAACCCCCCGCAGGTTGGCCTGCTTGGCCTCGGCCGGGCCTGCGACCAGCCGGTCGCGCGGGACGGGGGCCTGCGGGTCGAGAAGGTCCTCCCCCTGTCGCTCACCTTCGACCACCGGGTGGTGGACGGAGCGACGGCGCAGTACTTCCTGCGCGAACTGGTGCGCAACCTCGAAGATCCGGACCGGTTCCTCGTGGGAGGCTAGCTCCTCCGCCTCACAGTGCCTCGAAGAACGACGGCCGGAGGAACCGGAACGAGGCGGCGAACCGGTCGAGAATCGAGAGTTCGCCGCGGTCGAAGTCGGCCGCGAGAGGCCGCCACTGGGTGAGGTAGAAGGACACCACCCGGTCTCCCCGCCGCGCCAGGATCACCTTGGTCAGGACCTTCTCCCCCCGCACGGGGTCGGACGCCTCGGCCACTCCCTCCAGGGCCTCGCCGATCGGCAGGGCCGCCGGCCGCGTCTGGACCGCTCCGAAGGCCACGTGGCTCCCCCATAGGAAGCGCCGGTAGAACTCCTCCATGCGCTTCGGCAGGTCCTTCGAGTAGCCGAAGGGCTCCTCGTCGTAGGCGAAGGTGGACTGGCACGGCGACGGGCAGTCCCCCACCCGCAGGAAGGCGAAGGAGAACTCGTCTCCCTCCTCCACCTGCATGAGCCGCCACTCGCCGGGCGGGGCTTCGAACTCGAAATCCTCCTGCCAGACCACGCGGCCCTCGGGCGTGAACCGGTAGGGGAGGGGTTCCTCCGCCGGGCGGGGGGGCGGTGCGGCGGCACAGCCCAGGAGGGCGGCCAGGACCACGAGCCGATGGCACTTCATGGCCGATCCTCCTCGTGGATTCGCTTGAGGGCCAGCAGCAGGTCGCGGTAGTCCGGGGAGCCGTCCCGGGCGTAACGGATCACGCCGGCACGGTCCACGATCACGGTGCGCCGCTCGAAGACCGCGCTTCCGGGTGGCTGCACGCCCAGGTCCGCGCCCAGGTAGCCCGTGACGTTGGAGAGGAGCGGGAACGTGATGCCGAGATCCTCGGCCCAGTAGCGCAGCGTGGTGACGTCGTCTCGACTGACGCCCGCGACGCGGGCGTTGAAGCGCTCATAGAGGTCAAGATTCCTCTGATGGCCCTCCATCTCCCCCGTTCAGACCGGGGTGAACGCAGCCGGGAAGAAGGTGAGGATCAGGTTGTGCTTTCCGTAGTAGTCCCCTTCGTACC
>CAZGRT010000288.1:0-4763 GCA_964528225.1 uncultured Thermodesulfobacteriota bacterium
ACGCGACGGCCGCCACGTTGGATCCCATCCACTCGGGCCTCTCGCCCCGGCCTCCCGTGGGGTCGTACCCCGCCAGCAGCAGCACGGGGATCTTCTTGCTGGCGTCCGCGGCGTCTTGCGCCGCACACGTGCCGAAGACGACGATCGCGTCCATTTCGTAGGCGAGGAGCTTGCGAACCGCGTTCGTCCGCGACACCTTGTCGCAGCCGGGGGTCTGCACGTGCACCTTGGCGTCGACCCCGGCCTCTTTGAGCCGCTCCTCGAACTTCTCCTTGACCTCTTTTCCGAACCCGGTTCCCTTCGGGACGATGACCCCGATGGTCGGCCCGGCGAAGGAGGCGGAGGCGCCCGCCAGAACCAAGGCGAGGACGCTTGCCGCGAGGAACGCGCGCGGGCCCTGGCCACCAGCCCGCCCGGATCGGAGCGTTGTCATTACCACCTCTTCGACAGAAGGAGTTCCAGTTCCCGGACCTCTTCGTCGTTGTCCACGTCGTCCTGTTCGTAGGTGGACCGCACGGCCTTGGTCCGCAGGCCCCATCCACCCTCCGTCTCGTACTGGAGCCCGAGGGAGATGTCCTCCTGGTTGGCGTCGAACTTGCTGTAGCGGCCCACGTCCCCGATGACGCCCGACTTGGTCTCCATGGACCCGTCGGCGTCGAGGTAGGCGTAGCCGCCGGTCAGGGAGAGCCGCTCCATGGGGCGAACCGTGAGCTCGAAGACGTAGTGGTTGCCCGTGGCCTCGAAGGGCACGTCGTCGGTAAGGCCGAGTTCGATCCCGCCTGGATCGGACTCGATGTTGGACTGCGACTGTGTCACGTCGAGGTCGAACCGAGAGTAGTGGCCGCTCACCATGAGCCAGGAGACAGGCGTCAGCACGAGGCCGGCCTGGCCGATGCTGCGGTCGTTCTCGAAGTCGGTGTCGTCGTTCTTGGAGTCCACCATCATCCAGCTGCCGTGGAGTTCCAGGGACCGCCAGAGGCGGACGCTCGCCCACAGGTCGAGGCGGCTCGCCTCGGTGGGGGAGTTCTCGTAGGGCGGGTCGTCGATGTCGTCCATCCCGTAGGCCGCCCGCAGACTGACCCGGCGCACGGGCTTGTAGGAGAGCGTCGCCTTCCACGCGGTGGTCTTGGTCGTTCCCGGCATCCCGAAGGCCTCGTTCTCGTCGCGGTCCTTGGTCGAGTAGGCGATGTCGCCCTTGAGGCTCAGGTTGGTCCAGGGGGAGAAGGTCAAGGCCGCGGCGTAGCGATCCTCGGTGAGGCCGTACTCCTCGGGGAGCCCGCCGGCCGCACGGAGCGCCTTGTCGGAGGAGGTCACGTCGTCCTCCATGTGGACCCGCCGGTACTTGAGCGCCAGGCCCACCATCCGATGGGGCCGCCACAGGAAGTTCGCCTGGCCGCTGTAGTAGTTCTCCTCGATGTTCGAGTCCTCGTTCTTCCGGTTGCCCATGTTGAAGCCGGTGGAACCCGAGATCTTCCCGGTGCTCATCGTGTTGGCGGCGAGGTGGACCTCGTAGGCCCTCAGGTCGGGGAAGGTGTTGTGGGCGGAGACGCCGGAGCCCAGGCCGCCCGAAAGCCCCTCGTAGTCCCACTCCGGGTCGTTCTTGTCGTCGAGGTACTCGGTGTAGTTGAACGTGGCGGACGCCGCCGCGTACCCGAGGTGGGCGTCGGCCCCGCCCTCCGCCTCGTAGGTGACGCCGTCGAGCTTCCGCTTCTGCGAGACGTTGTGACAGTTGCTCGTGCAGTTCTCGTCGAGGAACTGCTGCTGCATGGCGCCGCCGGTGCTGTAGCGGCGGGCCTTGAGGCGCACGTGGGCGGGGTAGCTGGCCGGCCCGGCGCGCAGGGCGACGCTGTGTTCGCCGATGTCCTTGGTGTAGTCCGCGGTCGGGTCCTGGTCGTCGGGGTTGTACACCGGCACGGGGGTCTCCCCCGAGCTGGGCGCGAAGAACTTGCGTTCCTCGTTGTGCGGGAACTGCTGCGACTTGACGGTGGTCGACACGTAGTTCAGGTACCGTGTGTTCAATTCCGTCTGGTAGTAGTCCTCGCCGAAGTACTCGCCCAGGGCCTCGAAGCGGCCCCAGTTGGGGTTGCGGTAGTACACGTCGAAGGCGCCGATCGGCCACGAGTCGAGGGGGTCGTAAGGCCGTAGCGTTTCGCCGCCCTTGTCGATGTCGCGGTACTTGTAGCCGGGGGCGACGGACCCCTCGAACTCGGCCCGTTTCTTGTGGCACTGGGCGCAGTCGCCCTTGAGCTCCATGGCCAGCAGTTCGTAGCGGTCCGTGGTGCCGTGGATGTCGATGAACTCCTCGGGTGTGAGGGTCTCCTTGTACTGCACGCTCTGGGCCGCAGCCGCCGCCGGGAGCCCCAGCAGCACCGCCAGGCCGATCGCGCCGAACACGGGGAAACGTACCTTTCTCATCGTGGTCCTCCTGACCCGTCTCGCGAGCGGGACGTTACTTGATGAACCGGCTGCCGGCCGTCGAGTCCTGGATGTCGGTGCCGTGGATCGCCGAGTGGCAGGTGCTGCAGTTGGTGAAGAACGCCCGGGTCAGGCCCGGACTGCTCGGCTCGCCGGGGGCCGTGACGTGTCCCGCGTGGCACTGCAGGCACAGGAACGGCTCTTGGTACTGGAGCAGGTTCGCGTAGGGGGACCCGTGGGGGCGGTGGCACGTGGCGCAGCCCTCGGCCTCGCCGCCGTGCTCGAACAGGAACGGGCCCGTCTTGTCGCCGTGGCACTTGAAGCACAGGCCCTCGGTGTCGGCGGCCTTGAGGTCGTTCTCCCCGGTCGTCCCGTGCACCTCGTGGCACGTGGCGCAGGTCATCTTTCCTTCCTTGACGGGGTGGCGGGACCAGTAGGCGAGTTCGGTCTCGACCTCCTGGTGGCACTCCGAGCACAGTTCGGCGATCTCCTTGCCGCGCATCTTCTGCTCCCGGCCCTGGTGGAGGCGGTGGCAGTCCATGCACACGACGCCGGCGGCGAAGTGATTGCTGGTGCCCCAGAACTGCAGGTGGGGCATGGACATGCCGTCGTGGCACTTGAGGCACATGAGGGCCTGGGCGCCGGGCGGGAGTTGGCGGATGGGGATGAACTGGGTGGAGTCGCACCGCTGGTTCTCCTTGGCGTGCTCCACCGCCAGACTTCCCGGGCCGTGGCAGGTCTCGCAGTCGAACAGGGGCATGCCCGTGCCCTCGTTCGTCTGCAGGCCGTGCACGCTACGCTCCAGGTAGGCGGCGAGTTGATCGTGGACGTGACAGGCGGCGAGGCAGGCATCCTGCCCCACGTAGTCGGCGTCCAGCGATCCCACCAGCATCCGCTCGTAGTCCTGGATGGGGAGTATGGGCTGGGCCTTGCGCAGGCTCGTGCACGCGAAGATCGTGGGCACGAGGAGGGCGATGGCGATGAGCCCTCCCAGAACGGTTGTGCGCTGTTTCATCGTCTCTCTCCTAAAGCTGCGTCGCGTGATCCCAACGAGTGGGCCCGGGGTGCAGGTCCCAGGCCGACGGTTGTGCCGTTTCGCTCTCTGGTTTTCGCCTCCCGGACCGTTACCTTCTTGCCTCGAAACGGGGGGGCCGGGCGGAACTGCGTGTCTTATCGGCGACGTATGCTTCGTGGTTTAGCGAGTTTCGGGCCGGGCGAAAAAAAACACGATCGCGGAGGGAAAGCGAAGTGACGGGCTCAAGTCGATGTTCGGGTCAACCGATCAGGTGACCCCGTACCGCCGCGCGGCTGCTTCGACGGGCCGTGGGGCGGTGGCGCAGGGACCGGGGGTGTGCAGGCCGCTTCCTGCGACAGGCGCAACCATAGAGAGATCGCGACCGGGATGGTCGCGGCCCACGGCGAGACCGTAAGGAGGTACCAATGGATAGGTCGATCAGGACGGCCCTGGCGGTCGCTGCGGCGAGCCTGGCCCTGCTGGCCGCCGGCTGCGGGGAAGGCGGCAAGGAGTCGGCCCACCGGGGGATGAGCGTCGACGAGGCGGCGCGGCAGGCCTTCGGCGTCAACGAGGCCGGTGTCGGCTACGTCGGCTCCGAGAATTGCGTGGGGTGCCACCAGGATCCCACGTGTACGACGTGCCACCCCACCATGGACCTAAAGACCGCGGTGGTGGACAAGTACCTGGAGAGCGGGCACGTGATCCACAGCGGCACCGTGGACGCGTCGGCGGGTAACGCGGGGTGCCGGGCGACCTGCCACGACCCGGTCGGAGACGGCCGCGACCTGGAGGCGTTCGTCGCGGCCGACGACGTGCCGGCGCTCGGCCTGGCCGCCGTGACCTGCGAGGCGTGCCACGGGGCGGGCGGCCGGCATTTCGGCGCGGGCCCCGTGACCGACCCCCGCCCGACCTTCGAGGTGTGCGGCAGCTGCCACAACGGCAGCATGACGGCAATGCACGAGGTGCTGCGTCCGAACGGTCTGCAGATCGCCGAGAAGTACGCCGACTCGAAGCACGCCTCGTCGATCCGGAGCCCCACCCGAGTGGCCGGGACCGTCTCGGATGTGCGGCCCCTGTGCAGCAAGTGCCACTCGGACGAGGGAGCCAAGGCGTATATCGACGTCAACGGGGGTCGTGCGGAACTCCTCGCGGCGTTCCCCAACGATCCGACCAGCCCCGACTACAAGCCTCCCATGGAGGACGCGACGCCGGTGCAGTGCCGCACCTGCCACGACGCCCACGACCCGAGCCGGCTGCTGCTCGCCGACGAGACCGACCCGGTCACCAAGGCGGTCGTGGCGTCCGGGCAGTACCGCACGTGCACCAACTGCCA
>CAZGRT010000289.1:0-3560 GCA_964528225.1 uncultured Thermodesulfobacteriota bacterium
CGCCGGGCCGTCCGCCACAGGGACGCCGCAAGGCTGTAGGCCTCCTGCCCCCGGGAACACCCGGCGCTCCACGCCCGGACCGAGCCGGCCGGACCGGCCTCCTGGAAGAGCAGGGGGAAGACCCTCTTCTCGAGCACCTCGAAGACGGCAGGGTCCCGGAAGAATCCGGACACGGGCGCGCTGAGCCCCCGGACCAGCCGGAGGGCGTCGGCCTTCGCCTCGGGTCCGCGCGCCTCGAGGGCGTCCAGGTAGGCCAAGGGTTCCGCGAACCCGGCCTCCCGCGCCCTCGCCCTCAGCTTGCGCAGGAGCACGTTCTCCTTGTACGCGGACGGGTCGACGCCGGTGAGGGCATGGATGAGCCGCCGGGCTCGATCGGCCGTGGGCATCGTTCACCGGCGCCGGGCGAAGTGGTCGAACCCCCGCAGATCCCGCAGTGCGACCGGCCGGCCCCGGGCGAGCACCCGCACCCCGACCCCTTCGACGAGCCTCCCGATCCGCCGCACCCTCGTACCCGCCCCTTCGGCGACGCGGAAGACCTCGCTGCGCCGGAAGGGTTCGGCGGTGAAGAGCAGTTCGTAGTCCTCCCCGCCCGCGAGGGCCAGTTCCACGGGGGAGGTCTCCCCGGCGGCCGCCGCGGCAACGAGTTCCGGCGAGAGGGGGAGACGCTCCGTCCAGACCTCCGCGCCGCACCCGCTCGCCAGAGCCACGTGCCCCAGATCCTGGAGCAGGCCGTCGGAGACGTCGATCATCGCCCGGGCCACGCCGCTCGCCCCGAGGGCGGCGCCCAGGGCCAGCCGGGGGGAGGGTCGGAGGTGCCGCGAGGCCAGGAACCTCCCGGGCGCCGTGCGGGCGGCGCCACCGGCCTCCAGGAGGCGCAGACCCAGGGCGCTGTCCCCCAGGGTTCCGCTGACGTACACGTCGTCGCCCGGCCGACCGCCCCCGCGGGTCACCGCCCCCCTGTCGGACGCCTCCCCCAGTACGGTCAGCGAGAGGACCCGCGTCGGGCCGCCCGACGTGTCCCCCCCCACGAGGCGACACCCGAACGCCTGCTCCGCTTCCGCCATGCCCCCGTAGAGTTCTTCCACCCACCCCACCGGGGTTTCCGCGGGCGCGGCCAGGGCGACCAGGAAGGCCAGGGGCCGCCCCCCCATCGCGGCCACGTCGCTCACGTTGACCGCGACGGCCTTGTAGCCGAGGTCACGTGCCGACGTGGTGGTCGAACGGAAATGGACGCCCTCGACCAGGAGGTCCGAGGTGAGCACGAGGGAGGATGCCGGAGGAGGCATGCAGGCCGCGTCGTCGCCGGGGCCGACCCACCCGCTCGGGAAGGCCCGGTCGTACAGCCCCAGGCGGCGCAGGAGACCGAACTCCCCGACGTCCTTGAGGGTCAAGCCGCCGAAATCTCCGCGGCGGACCCGGCGGCGCCGGCAGGCAGGAGGGCGACGGCCGTGACCTCGTCCATGGTCTGCACCAGGTGGAAGCGCAGGGCCTTGCGCAGCTTGGGCGGGAGTTCCTCCAGGTCCTTGCGGTTTCGCTCCGGAAGGACCACCGCCGTCAGGCCGGCCCGTATGGCGGCGAGGCACTTCTCCTTGACGCCCCCGATGGGCAGGACGCGGCCCCGAAGGGTGATCTCCCCGGTCATGCCCACCCCGTGGTCCACCGGCCGGCCGGTCATGACGCTGATGAGGGCCGTGGCCATGGTCGTGCCCGCCGAGGGGCCGTCCTTCGGGATCGCACCGGCCGGCACGTGGATGTGGATCTCCCGCTGGTCGAAGAAGTCGTCGGGCACACCCAGCGCGGCAGCCCGCGACCGCGCGTAGGACAGCGCCGCCTGGGCCGACTCCTTCATCACTTCGCCGAGCTGCCCCGTGAGGATGAGCTTGGAGGCGCCCTTCATCGTGGTGACTTCCACGTGGAGGATCTCGCCGCCCGCCTGGGTCCAGGCCAGCCCGGTCGCCACTCCCACCAGGTCCTCCTCCACCTCGGCCTCGGGGAGGAAGCGCGGCGGGCCGAGGAACCGGTGCAGGTTGCGCCGGGTGATCCGGTACCGGCGCACCCGGCCCTCCGCCACCTTGCGGGCCACCTTCCGGCACAGGTTCGCCACCTCCCTCTCGAGGTTCCGCAGCCCGGCCTCCCTCGTGTACTGGTCGATGAGCAGCTTGACCGCGTCGTCGGAGAGGTCGATGTGCTCGGCCCCGATCCCCTGCTCCTCCATCTGGCGCGGGATGAGATAGCGGCGGGAGATGTTGAGCTTCTCCTCCCTCGTGTAGCCCGAGAGGTGGATCACCTCCATGCGGTCGAGCAGCGCCGGTGGGATGGGGTCGATGAAGTTCGCGGTGCAGATGAACATCACCTTCGAGAGGTCGAAGGGGACGTTGAGGTAGTGGTCCTCGAAGGTGGAGTTCTGGGCCGGGTCCAGGACCTCCAGGAGGGCGGAGGCCGGGTCGCCCCGGAAGTCCTGCCCGATCTTGTCGACCTCGTCGAGCATGAAGACGGGGTTGCGCGCCCCCGACTTCTTCAGCCCCTGGATCACCCGCCCCGGCATGGCGCCCACGTAGGTGCGCCGGTGGCCCCGGATCTCCGCCTCGTCCTTGACGCCTCCCAGGCTCATGCGGATGAACTTGCGCCCCATGGCGCGGGCGATCGACTGCCCCAAGCTCGTCTTGCCGACCCCGGGTGGCCCCACGAAGCAGAGGATGGGTCCCTTGGCGCTGGGCTTGAGCTTCTTGACGGCGAGGTGTTCGAGGATCCGGTCCTTGACCTTCTCCAGGTCGTAGTGGTCCTCGTCCAGGATGACCTTGGCGCGGGGGATGTCGATGTTGTCCTTCGTCATCCGTCTCCACGGCAGGTCGGTGAGCCAGTCGATGTAGGTGCGGATCACCGCGGCCTCCGCCGAGGAGGGCTGCATGTCCTTGAACCGGTTGAGTTCCCGCTCCACCTCCTCCCGCGCCTCCTTGGGCATGCGGGCCTTCTCCACCTTGGCCCGAAGGGAGGCGACCTCCTCCCCCCGCTCGTCGGAGATCCCGAGCTCTTCCTGGATGGCCTTCATCTGCTGACGCAGGAAGTACTCGCGCTGGCTCTTGCTCATCTCCTCCTTGGCCGCGGACTTGATCTTGGCCTGGACCATGAGGACCTGGAGTTCCCGCTCGAGCAGGGCGTGGACCCGCGCGATCCGGTCCTTGGGTTCCACGGCGTCGAGCACCTGCATGGCGTCCGGGACCTTGAAGTTGACGTTCGCGGCGACGATGTCGGCGAGCCGGCCAGCGTCCTCCACGTTCTCGAGGATCATCATGATCTCGGTGGAGATCCCCTTGCCCATGTTGACGATCTCGTCGAGTTTCTCGCGGACCGCCCGCATGAGGGCCTCCGACTCGAAGTCGCCCTTGGCGGAGGGCCCCTCCCCGAGCACCTCCAGGCGGACCCGGACGCACGGCTTCTCCGCGACGACGGCCAGCCGGCGCGCCCGGCTCAGGCCCTGGACGAGGACCTTCACCCTGCCGTCGGGGAGCTTGAGCATGCGCATGATCATCGCGACCGTGCCCGTTTCGTAGAGTTCCTCG
>CAZGRT010000290.1:0-6645 GCA_964528225.1 uncultured Thermodesulfobacteriota bacterium
GCTCGGAAACCGCAACTCCAGAGAGGGTATTCAGAGAATCTTCGATCTCTTCGATGATGAAGGAAAGGGAACAATTAGCATCAAGCCGAAGAGCTCGCTCTCGAGGAGCGTGTCGGGGATGGCGGCGCAGTTGACGGCGACGAACTCGCCCGCGGCCCGGGGCGAGAGGGCGTGGATGGCCCCGGCCACGAGTTCCTTGCCCGTGCCGGTCTCGCCGGTGATCAGCAGGCTCGTCTTCCCGCCCGCGACCTTCCGGACGACCTCCAGCACCCGCTGGAGCCCTGGGCTCTCGCCGACGATGTTCTCAGGCCGGTAGGGGGCGAGCAGGGTCTCCCGGAGGTCGCGGACCTGCTCGGCGAGGTTGCCCTGCTCCAGGGCCCGCTCGATCCTCGCCTCCATCTCCTCGATGTCGAAGGGCTTCTCGATGAAGTCCTGGGCGCCGAGCCGCAGCGCCTGCACCACCGACTCCAGCGTCCCGTGGGCGGTCATGAGCAGGACGGGCGCCCGCGGCTGGGTGGCCTTGGCCGCTTCCAGGACCTGGAGGCCGTCCGCTCCCGGGAGCTTGAGGTCGGTGACCACGAGGTCGAAGGACTGGCCCTCCAGGGCGCGGACGGCGGCATCCCCGCGGGAGGCGGTCACGACCTTGTGCCCCTTGGCCCCCAGCGCGATGGCCAGGGCATCCCTCAGCGCGGCGTGGTCTTCGACGACGAGGATCGCTGCCACGTCAATTCTCCTGGCTCGTCACGGGAAGCCGGACGAAGAAGGTCGTGCCCTGCCCGGGTTTCGAGGTCACGTCCAGGGACCCTCCGTGGGCGTCGAGGATCTTCTGGGCCGTCGGCACGCCGAGGCCCGAACCCCTCTCCTTGGTGGTGAAGAAGGGGTGGAAGATCCGTCGCAGGACGTCCGGCGTCATGCCCGGCCCGTCGTCGCCGATCTCGATGCGGACGCGGGGCCCGTGGCCCTCCCCGTACCCGCGGAGCCCCGGCAGGCGCTCCCCCACGGGCGAGGCCACCAGGAAGGGCGCCTCCTCGGCCGCGATCCGGATTCCCAGGCTCCCGCCGGGTCCGGCCGCCTCCACGGCGTTCGCGAACACGTTGGAGAGTGCGTCGCGCACCCGCGCGGCGTCCACGAGGACGGGGGGGAGTTCCTCCTGCACCGTCCAGCGCACGTCGGGGGTGGTCCCCCCGAAGCGGGCCAGGGTTGCGGCGAGGGCCTCGCGGCACAGCAACTCCGGATCGGCCGGATCGAGCTCGAGCTTCAACGGGCGCACGAAATCCAGGATCTCCCCCATCTTGCCGTTGGCCTCCACGATCTCCGCCTCGGCCCGGTCCAGGTACCCCTCACCCTCCGGGTCGCCCGAGAGGCGGCGGCGAGCCAAACCCAGGAAGAGCCGGATTCCGCCGAGCCGGTTGCGCACCTCGTGGGCCAGTTGGGCCGCCACTTCGCCGAGGCTGGCCAGCCGGTTGCGCAGGGCCTGGCGCTCCCTCTCCTCCTCGACGACCGTCAGGTCCTTGAAGAAGATGGCGCTCCCCAGGGTCTCCCCCGCGTCTCCCGCGACCCGGGAGAGGCTGAACCCGATGAGGGTCCTGCGGGCGTCCCCGATGGTGAGCTCCAGTTCGGCACGGTCTGGGAGGGTTTCCCGCTTGAGGGCGTCCAGGAGGAGGTGGGCCAGCGCCGGGCAGTGGGCGAAGACCTCGCGGCAGTCCCTGCCCTGGGACCCGGCCCCGTCCACCCCCAGCCACGTCGCCGCCAGGCCGTTGAGCGTCGTCACGCGGCCGAGGCGGTCCACGGTGACGACGCCGCAGCGCATCGAGTCGACCACGTGGCGGGCGATGTCATCGGCCATGGGTACACCCTCGCGCGGTTGGGTCCCGGGGAGACCGGCGGGCCGTCCGGCGCCTCACATGCGGTGGCAGGCGACGCAGAAGGTCCCCTCCGGCTGGGGGAACAGCCTCCGGTTGGCGGAACCGTGGGGCTCGTGGCAGGCGACGCACGCGTACTCGGCCCCGACCTGCGCGAACCCGGCGGAGGCGGGGAAGCGGGCGTTGCCGCGTGCGGCGTCGATGGAGTGGGCGTGGGCCTTCAGGTCGTGGCAGTCCCGGCACAGGCCGTTGCCCGCCTTGCGCAGGAACTTCGGCGACGCGGAGGCGTGGGGCTCGTGGCACGAGGCGCACCCCTCCTTCACGGGCCGGTGCGACGCGGCCTTCCCGGCCGCCGGGTCGTCGTGGCAGTCGAGGCAGGAGGCGCGGGCGTCCTTCCCCTTCAGCACCCCGGGCCGGAACCCGGCGTGGGGGTCGTGGCAGGCGAGGCAGCCCTCTTCGAGCGCGGGATGCACCTTGAGGCCCGGCCGGCGTGGGTCGTCGTGGCAGTCGAGGCACAGCTCGGGCGGCGGGGTCCGCAGGAAGCGGGGCTTGTCGCCCCCGTGGGGGGCCTTCTCGTGGCAGTCGCCGCAGGCCTCGGCCGCCTCGTGGAGGCCGCGCCCGGGTTCCTTCTCCCGGAAGTCGTGGCACCGGCGGCAAAGGTCGGTCCCCTTGCCCCGCAGCAGCTTCGGCTCCTTCGAGGAGTGGGGGTCGTGGCAGCCCGCGCACCCCTTGTCGCCCACAGGGTGGGGCACCTTGTGGTTCGCGGTGGGGTCGTCGTGGCACTCCAGGCACAGCTCCTTCTGGGGCTTGACGAGGTTCGCCCCGGAGTAGCCGGTGTGGGGGTCGTGGCACGACCGGCACCCCTCCTCCAGGGCGGGGTGGACCACGGCGCCGGTGCCGGGGTCGTCGTGGCACTCCAGGCAGATCTCGTCGGGGGCGGCGGAGAGGTACTTCGGGCTGCTCCCTCCGTGGGGCCGGTGGCACTCCGAGCAGGCCGCGACGGGAGTGTGGAGGGTGCGCCCGTTGGAGAGGTCGGGCACCTCGTGGCACTCCCGGCACGCGGCGTAGCCGGAGGCCCCCTTCATGAGGCCCGGCGGGAACCCCGCGTGGGGGTCGTGGCAGACGAGACACCCGTCCTCCAGAGCGGGGTGGAGGCCGTCGCCCAGGGATGCCCGCGGGTCGTCGTGGCAGTCGAGGCACAAGTCGGGGGGCTGCGCCGCCAGGAAGTCCTTCCCCCTCCCCCCGTGGGCGGCGTGGCAGTCGGTGCAGGCGCCGGCGGGCTCGTGCAGCCTCCGGCCCCCGTCGGCCGCGGCGATCTTGTGGCACGAGCGGCACAGGTCGGCCTCCGGCTTCCGGAGGAAGGCCCGCTGGTCGGAGAGGTGCGGATCGTGGCAGTCGGTGCACCGTCCCTTGGAGACCGGCTCGTGGGGCCGGCCTGCGTCCTTCCAGTCCACCTTGTGGCAGATCCGGCAGCGTCCCACCACGTCGTCCACCTTGACCGAGCGCTCCACCCCGGCTCCGTGGCACGCGGCGCACTGGCGTTTCACGAGGGGCTCGTGCGGTTTCCCCTTGAGGAGCTTCTCCCGCGGAGACGCGTGGGGCCGGTGGCACGAGACGCACGCCTCGGCGGGGATGCTCAGGCTCCCGTGGAGGCTGGCGAGCTCCTGCTCGCCGGCGAGGTCGTGGCACTCGGAGCAGGACCTGGCGGCACGCTTCCGGTTCTCATCGCTGTGGGGGTCGTGGCAGGCCCCGCACCCCTCCTCCAGTGCCGCGTGGACCGTCTTGCCCTCCGCGATCCCGTCGTGGCACTCGGCGCACGCCGCGTCCACGTCCTTCTTCAGCAGGCCGGTGCCCAGGGGGCGATGGGGGTCGTGGCACCGGGAGCAGTCCGCCAGTTCCTCCTGGTGTCCGTGCTTGAGAACCTCGCCGTGGCAGCTCCCGCAGGAGGCGGCCGGCGTTCCCTTGAGGAGGTCGGGGGCGGTGCCGTGGGGTTCGTGGCACTGCCGGCACGCCCCCTTCTGGACCATCGGCGGGTGGGGCTTCGCCTTCCCGGCGGTCTTGCCGTTGTCGTGACAGCGGTGGCACAGGCCCGGGAGCGGCTCGTGGAGGTCCTTCGCGTAGCCCGAGTAGTGGGCGTCGTGGCAGGCCGCGCACCCCCCCTCCTCGAAGGCGGGGTGGGAATCCTTCCCGGTCGTCTGGGCGGAGTGGCACGTGCCGCAGAGCGGCGTGGCCTCCGCCCGGAGCAGCTTGGGGTTGCCCGAGACGTGGGCCTCGTGGCAGGAACCGCAGTTGGCGATGGCGGCCCGGAAGTGGGAATCCTCCCGGGCCGGCTTGGTGTTCGCCGGGTTGCCGGACACCACCACGTGGCACGCGAGGCACACGCCCGGGTAGCCCCCCTCCCGCAGGCGCATGTTGAGAGGGTCGTGGCAGTCGTCGCAGCGGGAGATGTCCCCCGAGTGCACCCTCTGGGCCGCGAAGCCCTGGGGGATCGGCTCCTTCCCGACCGCGTAGAAGACCTCCACGGTCTTGTCGTCGATCCGGACGCGGTTGACCCCGGGCTCCAGGAGCACGAAGACTTCGAAGAGGTCGCCCCAGTCGGCCTTGATCTGGCCCTCTTCCTTCCCGCTCTTCTTCTGAACCGACCACCGCACCTCGGTTCCCCGCGGAGCGGTCCCCAGCACGGTGAGATTGCCCTCCCGCACGACGGCCTTGTCCCGCGGCACGAGCACCTGGATCGGTGCGGCGCCGAAGGAGGGAGCGGTCGAGCTCAGTGCGAGGAAGAGTGCGAGAAGGAAGCGCCCCATCGAATTTCGTGACCCGAGTCTCCGGTGGAGTTTCGTGGGAGGCATAAAGGCAAGAACCGTACCATTGCGCGGGTGCCGTTACAACGGGATTGGTGTTTCGGGACGGGCCTTCGGAGCAGGGCGGGCACCCTTCGGCCGCCGCCGCCGACTCGAGGGGCCCCGGCGCTCCGCGGAGGTGCGGCACATGACGCTGCCCCGTCTGCCTCCCTCTGCGAGAAACCGCGCCGAAAGGCGCAGGATTGGGCTGGAAGGAAGGCTTTTGACGAGGCACGGAATGTGCTACAAGTTCCCGGACCCAGCCCCGGAAGGCCACGGAAGACGGGAGGACCGCGAGCCATGACAGCGAGACGTCTCTGGATTCTGCTGGCGGGCGCAGCCCTGGCGGGTGCGGCCGTCGGCCCGTCGCCGGCCGCCGTGAAGGTGCGCCAGCCGATCCTGGAAGAGCCCACGACCGGTGGCGCGGAGCCCGCGGCTCCGGCCGCCAGCGAGGAATCGTACTTCGTCGGAACGATCATCTTCACCGGGGGTGGGCAGATCGTGGCCGAGATCCCCGGGGGCGCCCGGGAACGGGAGCGCTTCGTGGTCTTCGACGCGGGCCTGCGGCGCCGCGGGAAGGCGGTGGCGATCCGCCAGTTGGAGCGGGGCGTGTTCCTCCTCGAGCCCGAGAGCGGCGTCTCCGCCTCGATGGACGACAAACTCGCCCGGGAGTCCGAGACCGAGGCCGCGGCCCGGGTGATCCGAGAGAACCGGCTCGACTCCTACCGGGAGTTCCTGGCGGTCTTCCCCAAGAGCAAGTACCGCCCGCGGGTCGGGCGGGAGATGTTCCGCCTCGCCATGCGCGCGGGGTATCCCACCTTCCCGGGTTCGGTCGTCGAGGGGAAGCTCGTGCTCGCCGAAGCCGTGGGGCGCGAGTTGTCGCTGGGGCAGGTCGAGATCGTCCTGGACCGCTTCGTCATCACCCGGACCGACGAGCGAGGGCGCTTCCGCATCGAGGGCCTTCCCAAGCTCGACGAGGGAGTCGCGCTCAAGCTGCGGGTTCGGGATCCGAAGTTCCGGAATGCGGAAGAGGTCAGGATCGACCTGCCGGGTGAGTCCTTTGGGGAGGCCGCCGCCGACCTGCCGATCAACGTGACGCCCACGGTGCTGGCCGGCCGGGTGGTCGACGAGCGGGGGGCTCCCCTGCCCGGGGCGGAGGTGTGGACGTCGCCCTACTCCATGGAGGTCCTCACCGACGACCAGGGCGCCTACGGGTTGTCCCGGCGCAAGAAGGTCGACGCGGCGGGGGCGGCGGCGGCCGAGGACGAGCCGCTCTTCGGGGCCGACTACGAGGTCTACGCCTACCGCAAGGGCTACGCCGTCGACCGCGTGGCCGTGTCGGCCGAGAGCTACCGGGAGAACGAGGTTCCCGTCATCCGACTGGCCCGGCAGGAGACGCGCCAGGAGGAGGTCCCGGCCCTGGGCCTGGCCTTGAAATCCTTCCTGGAACTGGCACCGGCAACCGTGGGCACCCCGCTGGGGAGCGGCCCCAAGCTGAACCCGTGAAGGGCAAACGGAATCGAGGTTCCCCCATGAACGATCGACATCCCATCGCGGCATCGGCCTGGAGGAGGAACGCGCTGGTCCTCGCCTGCTCGCTGGCAGGACTGCTCGCCGTCCCGTTCGCGGCGTGGGCCGCCGACGAGCCCGGGGGTCCCCCGGAGGCCATCGAGGAGGGGTTCCCGTCGGCCGCCGAAGAGGGCCCCGCCGAGGTGATCGAGGAGGAGGTGCTCTCGACGCCCTCGACCTTCGAGGCGGGAGCGGCGGAACTGGACGCGCTCTCCGTCGAGTCCCGGCCCGCTGGGGCCCGGGTCTTCGTCGACGGGGAGGACCGGGGCACGACGCCGCTGGTGATCGCCGACCTCGAGCCGGGAACCCACGAGGTGATCCTGTACCTGTCGGGGCTCGGCGCCTTCCGCCAGACGGTCGAGGGGCGGGTGGGG
>CAZGRT010000291.1:0-5692 GCA_964528225.1 uncultured Thermodesulfobacteriota bacterium
CTCGGCATCGGGGGCGACCCGATCATCGGCACCAACTTCATCGACGCCCTCTCCCTGTTCAAGGACGACCCCGCGACCGAGGGCATCGTGATGATCGGAGAGATCGGCGGCTCCGCCGAGGAAGAGGCCGCCGAGTACATCCAGGCCAACCTCAAGGTGCCGGTGGTGAGCTTCATCACCGGCCAGACCGCGCCCAAGGGCAAGCGCATGGGTCACGCCGGGGCCATCATCGCCGGAGGCAAGGGCACGGCGGCCGAGAAGATGGCGGCCCTCGAGCGCTGCGGGGTCCGGGTGGTGAAGAGCCCCGCGGACATCGGCCAGGCGATGAAGGAACGGCTGGGCCGGTAACGGCCAGGCGGCCAAGCGGCTAGGCGGCTAGGCGCGAGCGACCGAAGGGAGCGAGCAGGCAAGCATGGATTCCAAGCTCAACCGCGTGGACCAGATCATCGACGGCTACGGGGCGAACAAGGAGAAACTCGTCCAGATCCTGCTGGACGTCCAGGACGAGCAGCGCTGGCTCACGAAGGACGTCCTCCAGCGGGTCTCCAAGCGCCTCGACGTGCCCCTGGCGTACGTCTACAACGTGGCGACGTTCTACAAGCACTTCAGCCTGGTGCCCAAGGGCCGGCACAGCCTCTCGGTGTGCGTCGGCACGGCGTGCCACGTGCGCGGGGCCGAGAAGCTCCTCGACCGGGTCACCCAGGCCGTGGGCGTGAAGGCCGGGGAGACCACCAAGGACGAGAAGTTCTCGGTGACCACAGTGAACTGCCTGGGCTGCTGCGCCCTGGGGCCCGTCATGGTGTCCGACGAGGAGTACCTGACCAACCCCACGGCCAAGCAGCTCGAAGACCTGGTCGACCGTGCCGACTGAGCCCCGAGAAGGAGACCCCATGGCCCGGCTGCGATCGGTCGCCGACCTGGAGACCTACCGCAACGAGATCCTCGCCCGGCGCGACCCGGAGGCCGTGGTGGTGGCGGTGTGCGCCGGCCCCGGGTGCCTCGCCTACGCCTCGGGCAAGATCGCCTCGGCCTTCCGGGCCGAACTGGCGGGCAAGGGCCTGACCGAGACCGTCCGCGTGATGCTGACCGGCTGCCACGGCTTCTGCCAGCGGGGGCCGAGCGTGCTCGTCCACCCCAGGGGCATCGCCTACCTCAAGGTCAAGCCCGAGGACGTGCCCGAGATCGTCGAGACCACCCTGGTTGGGGGCGGCGTGGTGGAGCGCCTGCTCTACCAGGGCGAGGACGGGGTGCGGGTGGCCCTGGAGAAGGAGATCCCCTTCTACCAGCGCCAGAACGCCGTCGTCTTCGGGCCCAACCGCTTCATCGACCCCTACAGCCTGGAGGACTACATCGCGCTGGGCGGCTACGGGGCCCTCGCCAAGGCCCTGGGGCAGATGACCCCCGCGGGGGTGGTGGCGGAGGTCAAGAAGGCCAACGTCCGCGGCCGCGGCGGCGCCGGCTTCCCGGCGGGGCGCAAGTGGGAGACCACGAAGAACGCCCCCGACCCGGTCAAGTACGTCATCGTGAACGCCGACGAGGGCGACCCCGGCGCCTTCATGGACCGCGGCATCCTCGAGGGCAACCCCCACGCCGTGCTCGAGGGGCTGCTCATCGGCGGGTACGCCATCGGCGCGCGGGAGGGCTTCGTGTACGTGCGCCAGGAGTACCCCCTGGCCGTCAAGGTGCTCCGCCACTCCCTCGACCAGCTGCGGGAGTTGGGGTTGCTCGGCGAGAACATCCTCGGCACGGACTTCTCCTTCGACGTGGTCATCCACCGGGGCGCGGGCGCCTTCGTGTCCGGCGAGTCGAGCGCGCTCATGAGCTCCATCGAGGGACGGGTCGGCGAGCCCCGGCCCAAGTACGTCCGGACCTCGATCAAGGGCGTGCGCGAGCACCCGAGCAACCTCAACAACGTCGAGACCTGGGCCAACATCCCCCTGGTGATCGAGAAGGGCGCCGACTGGTTCGCGGGCATCGGCACCGAGGGGAGCAAGGGCACCAAGATCTTCTCCCTGGTGGGCAAAGTGATCAACACCGGCCTGGTGGAGGTGCCCATGGGCACCCCGCTGCGGGAGATCATCTTCGGCATCGGCGGGGGCATCGCGGACGGCAAGGAGTTCAAGGCGGTGCAGACCGGCGGGCCGTCGGGCGGGGTGATCCCGGAGAAGCTCCTGGACCTGCCCGTGGACTTCGACGAGCTCACCAAGGCCGGGTCCATGATGGGGTCGGGCGGCATGATCGTCATGGACGAGAACACCTGCATGGTGGACGTGGCCCGGTACTTCCTGGAGTTCCTGGCCGACGAGTCCTGCGGCAAGTGCGTGCCCTGCCGCGAGGGCGTGTGGCAGATGCTCGAGATCCTCAAGCGGCTGTGCCGGGGCGAGGGCCGCACCGGCGACGTGGAGACCCTCGAGGACCTGTGCGACACGGTGAAGGTCGCGTCGCTCTGCGCCCTGGGGCAGAGCGCGCCGAACCCGGTGCTCTCCTCCATCCAGTACTTCCGCGACGAGTACGTCGCCCACGTGGAGGAGAAGCGCTGCCCGGCGCTCGTGTGCAAGGCGCTCACCCGCTACTGGATCGACCCCGACAAGTGCATCGCGTGCGGCCTGTGCCGGAAGAACTGCCCGGTGGAGGCCATCTCCGGGGGCAAGGGCCAGGTGCACGTGGTGGACCAGGAGCTGTGCACCCAGTGCGACAGCTGCTTCCAGGTGTGCCCGAGCAAGGCCGCGGCCGTCACCAAGATCTCCGGCCGGCCCGTGCCCAAGCCGCCCGAGGACCTCGCGGTGCGAAAGCCCAAGAAGGACGGGGAGGCGAGCCCGGAGGCGGCCTGACGAGACGACCGGGACGAAGCCGCGGCAGCCGTCCCGCTCGGCCTGCGATGCCCTCCGAGAACCCTGCCCCGTGACCCGACCGAGAGAGGTTTCCCCATGTCCGAACCCGCCCAGACCAACGAAGCCCTCGGCGCCCCGGTGAAGCTCACCATCGACGGCCGGGCCGTGGAGGCCCGCGAGGGCATGAGCGTGCTGGAGGCCGCCAAGGGGGCCGGCATCGAGATCCCCACCCTGTGCTTCGTCGAGGGGCTGCCCGGCTACGGGTCGTGCCGCCTGTGCCTGGTGGAGATCAAGCAGGGCAAGTGGTCGAAGATGGTGATCTCGTGCCTCTACCCGGTGGAGGACGGCCTCGCCGTGGAGACCGAGAACGAGCGGGTGCGCAAGCACCGCAAGATCGTCCTCGAGCTCCTGGCCGCCCGCTGGGACCGCATCCCCCCCGACCTGGTGGAGAAATACGGGGTGGACGTGAACCGCTTCGAGAAGCACACCACCTACTGTGTACTGTGTGGCCTTTGCGTGCGCCACTGCACCGAGGTCGAGGGCAAGAACGTGCTGGGTTTCGTGAGCCGGGGCACGGAGCGTCAGGTGGTGCTCTACCCCGAGCTCGCCGTCAAGCACTGCCCGACCTGCGGCGGGGGCGAGATGCCCTGCCTGGACGTGTGCCCCACCGGCGTGATCACGAGCGAGTTCGCCCACGCGGGGCTGACCCTTCCCGACCGCCTGCCCCGGGCCTACCCCGTGTGCATCAAGGACGACGACAATGTGGCCGCGGTGCAGAAGCTCGTGGGGGACACGGGCAAGAAGTAGCGGAGCCCCCCATGGCCGCCCGGAACCCCGAAGGCCCCGCCCGCGCGGGGCCTTCGGGCGGATGGGGGACGTTGTTGCTGGATTGACTCATGGTTGGATCGGGGTAGGTTTCCCTCATGCCAAGAGGACCGAGGCTAGACGTCGTCGGGGTGCTGCATCACGTGATCGTTCGCGGGATCGAACGGTGCGATATCTTTGGGGACGACGAAGACCGGCGGCGTCTCGTGTCGCGGTTGGGAGACGTGGCGGTCGCCACCGGCACCGAGGTGCTGGCTTGGGCCCTCATTCCGAATCACTTCCACCTTCTGTTGCGTCCGACGAAAACTAAGCTCTCCACGGTCATGCGCCGGGTGCTCACCGGCTACGCGACGACCTTCAACCGGCGGCACCAGCGCGCTGGCCATCTGTTTCAGAATCGCTACAAGTCCATCGTGTGCGAAGAGGAGCCGTACCTGCTCGAACTGGTGCGGTACATCCACCTGAATCCGCTGCGCGCTGGGCTGGTGCAGGACCTGGGGGAGTTGGACGCCTACCCATGGAGCGGTCATGCCGTGGTGCTGGGGAACCGGGTGCAGGAGGGCCAGGTGGTGGACGAGGTGTTGGCGCGCTTTGGCTCCCGGGTGGGAGAGGCGCGACAGCGGTACCGCGAGTTCATCGCGGCCGGGGTTGGCCAAGGTCGCCGGGAGGAGTTGGTGGGCGGCGGCTTGCGGCGCAGCCTGGCCGGGAGTGGGAAACCGCCGGGCGAGGAGGACAAACAAGCCTACGACGAACGCGTGCTCGGGGGCGGGACGTTCGTGGAGGGACTCTGGGGTGAAGAGGAACAGTTGGGGCGCCCACACCGTAAGGTGGCGTTGGCGGCCCTGATCGAGAACGTCGCTCGGCACTTCGGGGTGGACCCGGTACGGATGTTGCGGCGGGGCAAGGACCCGCAGCTGGTGAAGGCGCGAGGTGTCGCGTGCTACCTTGCGGCCCGAGTGTTGGCGGTGCCGAGTGAGCGCGGAGGTGGGGCGGATCCTGGGGCTTGGCCGGTCCGGAGTGAGCCGGGCACTGAGCCGGGGGGAGGAGAGCGTTCGCCGTGACCCTTCGCTTGCGGAACTGGCGAGCGAACGCAGCAGTCAATGAATCAACAACGTCCCCAAACCCGTGCTCGTCCCCGAACCCGTGCTCCCGGACGTCGGCGGTGGAGGGCTCCAGGACCACCCTGTCCCCCTCGATGACGACATCCAGCCGATCTCCGGGACGCAGCCCCAGAAACTCGCGCGCGCCCTTGGGGATCGTGGTCTGGCCTCTCGTGGTCAGGGTGGAGGTGGCCATGCGATCCTCGTGTTGGCGCGGCAGGCGTGCTTGCCGTAGGTAAGGAATATGGCAGCACCTCACCTGACTGTCTGCAAGCCGCTCTCAGGTGCGTGCCCCGTTTGCGTCCGCCTTCCGTGGGGCGGGAGGGGGTGTCCCGCATCGAGGGGAACCGGGGGGTGGCCTTCCGGGCTCGGAACTTAGTAAGGTGGGCGGGGACCGGGGGGCCGCGGCCGGCGGGTGGCGGCTGCGGCGGGACGCTCCAGAGCCGAGGGAGGATTCGGGAGATGGGCGGATTCGAGGGATACACCTTCTGCGAGAAGGTCGCCGCCGATGCGGTGGTGACCCGAAAGGTGGAGAGGATTCTGGCGGCCGGCGAGACCCCCTACCAGCGGTACGCCATCTGGGAGTCGCCGTCCCAGGGGGTGTGCATCACGATCGACGGAGACCTCCAGTCCACGGGCCTGGACCGCGCCACGTACCACGAGGCGCTCGTCCACCCGCCGATGCTGTTGCACGGGAATCCGCGTCGGGTCCTGGTCTGCGGGGGCGGCACGGGCGTGACCGCTCGGGAGGCGCTGCGATACCGCGAGGTGGAGTCCGTGACCATGGTGGACATCGACCGGGAGTTCGTGGAGAACTGCCGGACCCACGTGCCGTGGTGGCACGCCGATGCGTTCGAGGACCCTCGCCTCACGGTGCACTACGAGGACATCTTCGACTTCGTGGAGAGGACCGAGGAGCGCTTCGACGTGATCTTC
>CAZGRT010000292.1:0-9923 GCA_964528225.1 uncultured Thermodesulfobacteriota bacterium
GATGTCTCGCACCCGGGCGTCGAGACAGCCGCGCATGAAGCCCGGGCTCACCGTGGAGGAGCGGATCTGGACGGGAAAGACGCTCGTGCCCGAGGCGTACACGGCGGCTCCGGCCGCCTCCGCCTCCTCCGGGCCGATCTCTGGCTCGGGCAGCGCCAGGGCGAAGACCACGGGCTTCTCGGCCATGGACCGGACCATGTCGGCGCTCACGCACCCGGGCGCGGCGAGGCCCACGAGGACGTCCGCACCCTTCACCGCCTCCTCCAGGGAACCCCGCACGCGCTCGGGGTTCGTGCGCCGCGCGAGGAGCGTCTTGGCCCAGTTCATGTTCTCCAGGCGTTGGGGATGGATCGCCCCCTTCGTGTCGCACAGGATGACGTTGCGCGCACCGAGCCGGATCAGCCGGCGGGCCGTCCCCGCCCCCGACGCGCCGGCCCCCGCGATGACGATCTTTACGTCGGGCAGCGCCTTCCCGACCACAGCCAGCGCGTTCAAGAGCGCGGCGGCCACCACGATGCCGGTGGAGTGCTGGTCGCTGTCGAGCACCGGGATCGGGAGCGCCCGGCGCAGGCGGTACTCCACGGAGAAGCACTTCGGGGCCCGCACGTCGTCGAGCACGACGCCCCCGAAGGTCGGCGTGAGAAGCCGGACGAGTTCCGTGATCTCGTCCGCGTCCTTGGTGGTCAGGGCCACCGGGAAGGCGTCGATGTTGGCGAAGGTCTTGAAGATGACCGCCCGCGCCTCCAGCATGGGCAGGGCGGCCAGCGAGGGCACCTCCCCGAGCCCGTAGAGCGCGGACGCGTCGGTGACGAGGGCGACGTTGTCGCCCCGGCACGTGAGGTCGAGGGATGCGTCCTCGTCGTCGGCGATGGCCAGGCAGCACGCACCCACGCCGGGGGTGTAGAGCCTGGAGAGGACCGACGTGTCCCGGATCGGCATCTTGGAGCGCACGCCGATCAGGCCCTGGTACTTGCGTCGGTAGTGGAGGCTCGGGGCCAGGGGATTCCCGGAGGTTGGGCTCATGGATTGCGTCTCCCGCATTCTTGTAGCCCCTCGGGGGGCGGGGTAGGATCCACCAGCACGGCGCGCAGCCGGGGCAGACGGTCGAGAGCCTCCGCCACTTCTCGAGCGATGCGTCGCAGGTCCCGTTCACCGATCTCCGAGCGCCGGCGCACCTCGTGGAGCAGGCGCCCGCCGGGGAGCCGGTTCGGACCGAGCAGGA
This sequence comes from uncultured Thermodesulfobacteriota bacterium, assembly GCA_964528225.1. GTDB lineage: Bacteria > Desulfobacterota > Deferrisomatia > Deferrisomatales > JACRMM01 > CAZGRT01. The sequence continues at coordinate 1,223 of CAZGRT010000292.1, forward strand.
GATCGGAGACCTCCTGGAACGCCGCCCGAGCCGAAGAAGGCAGGCACTCCAGGATGCGGCGGCAGTTGTAACTGTAGCAGAAGACGTAGCGCCCCGCCCGGATGGAACAACCGCCTTCCCCGAGGCCGAACGGGTCGCGGCGCAACGGCCAGTCGCGCGGCATCTCGAAGCCGCCCGCGAGTTCGCTGACGAACCGGTACCAGGGGTTGCGCGCCGTCTCGCGGCAGTAGTGGCCCCGGCAGCACGGGTTCGGACAGGTGGGGCAAACCCGGGCGGCGAGGGGGTCGATGCAGTCGCGCACCCGGGCCTCCAGGCGCGCGAAGGCCCGGGCGACGGCGCGGGCGGCGGGAGGGAAGGAGTCGGGCGATGACGAGGACATGGTCGGTGGGGGGCTTGGGGGTCGCGGGAGCGGGCATCCTGCTCCTGGCCGCGTGCGCGGTCAACCCGGTGACGGGGCAGCAGGAGTTCTCGCTCATGAGCGAGGACCAGGAGATCCGCATGGGTGCGGAAGCCTACCCCGTGTACACGCAGATGTCGGAGGGCCTCTTCCCCGACCCCGCCCTGCAGGCCTACGTGCAGTCCGTGGGAGACACCCTGGCCCGCCTCAGCCACCGCCCCGACCTGGACTACCGGTTCAACGTGGTGAACGACTCCGCCATCAACGCCTACGCCCTGCCCGGCGGGAAGATCTCCATCACCCGGGGCCTGCTCGCGAAGATGGGCAACGAGGCCCAGCTCGCCAGCGTGCTGGGCCACGAGATCGGCCACGTGACGGCGCGCCACGCCGCTGCCGGGTACACGCGGCAGGTTCTCGCCGGGGTGCTGACCTCGGCGGGAATGGTGGCGCTGCAGACGGCCAACGTGCAGGGCGGAGAACTGCTGGCCCAGGGGGGACTCCTGGCCACGAACCTCGTGCTCATGAAGTACAGCCGCGACCAGGAGAGGGAGTCGGACGAACTGGGGATGGCGTACATGACCCGGGCCGGCTACAACCCCGACGGCATGGCCCAGACCATGGAGATCCTGCTGGCCGCCCATGACCGGGAACCCTCGACCGTGGAGTCCCTGTTCCAGAGCCACCCCCTGTCCTCGGAGCGTGCCCAGAGCGCGCGGCAGGCCGCGACACCCTACGCATCGCTTCGCACCGCCGACCGTCTCCGGGAGGAACCCTTCCGCCGGGCCACCGAGCGCCTGCGGGCGCTGGCCCCGGCTTACGCCAAGATGGACGAGGGCCGAAAGGCCCTGGCCGGCAAGGATGCGGCCTCCGCGGTGCGGGCCCTGGAGGAGGCCACCCGCCTGGGGCCGGATCAGGCCCTGATCTGGACCCACCGGGCGGTGGCCGAGGCCAAGGCCGAAAAGGAGGACGAGGCCGCCGCCTCGGCGGAGAGGGCGGCCGGCCTCGATCCCAACCTGTATCACGCCCGTTTCGTGGCGGGGGTACTGGCCTTCGAGGTGAAGAAGCACGGGGAGAGTCTCACGCACCTCAAAGCCGCCGAGCGCCTGGTGCCCGGGCAGCCCGCCGTGCGCTTCTACGAAGGCCGCAACTACGAGGCCCAGGGGCGGCGTCCCGAGGCGGCCCGTGCCTACGCAGCGGTCCTGGAGGAAGTCCGCCAGGGCCCCATGGCCGAGTACTGCTACCGACGCCTCGTGGAGTGGGGCTACATCCGGCCGCAGCCGGCGCCTCGGGGCGGCTGAGGAGGGGCTCCCCGGCTACCGGAGGAACGTGCCTTCCCGGTACTCCCGGAAGGCCTGGTCGAGCTCCTCTTCGGTGTTAATTACGATAGTCCCCCGCCACGCGACCTGCTCGTTAAAGTGATCGCCCGAGACGAGGAGGAACCGCAGGCCCCGGTCGCCGGCCCGGGCCGCCACCTCGCCCTCGGCTCCGAATCGCACCACGTGCTCGGCCCCGGCGCTGTCCCGGACCCCAGGCCCGAAGGCCCCAGCCCCCTCCAGCACGTAGGCGAAGGCCGTGTGCCCCGCCTCGACCCCGTGGCGGAACTCCGCACCGGGCGCCAACGCCACGTCCAGGTATTCGGGAGGACGCACGATGTCGCGCACCGGGCCCTGCGTCCCCCGGTAGCGCCCGGCGATGACCTTCACGGTCGCGCCCCCGTCCCCCTTCACCGCGGGAATGGAGTCCCGCAGCACGTCCCGGTAGCGCGGGGGCATCATCTTGTGGCTCGCGGGCAGGTTCACCCACAGTTGGAGCCCGCGCCAATCGCCCCGGCGGGGCTGGGGCATCTCCTGGTGGACGATGCCCCTGCCCGCGGTCATCCATTGGACGTCCCCCGAGCCGATGGTCCCCCGGTTGCCGATGCTGTCCCCGTGCTCCACCAGGCCCTCCATCACGTAGGTGACGGTCTCGATGCCCCGGTGGGGGTGCCACGGGAACCCCGCCACGTAGTCCTGCGGGTCGGTGGAGTGGATGTCGTCCAGGAGCAGGAACGGGTCGAAGCGGGGGACCCGGTCGTAGCCTACGGCCCTCTTCAGCCTCACGCCGGCACCCTCGCGGGTGGGCCGGGCGGCCAGGATCTCGATGACGTCTCGGACGGAACTCATGGGGGGCGACCTCGCTTGTCTCGTGGCAGGTTTTCGGTCCTCACACCAGGGGATATCCGGCGGCGCGCCACGCGTCGACGCCTCCCAGGAGGACCTTCGCATTGGAGAAACCGAGCGCGAGGTGCCGTGCCGCCTGACCGGCGGCCGTCGCCTCGGCGGGTCACGCGCAGTAGAAGACCACCTCCTGGGCCCTGGGAAGCTCTTGGCGACGTGCCTGGAACTCCTGGAGCGACAGCGCCCCGTCCAGGTGCACGGCATCGAACTTGGCCCGGTCGTCGTAGGCGCAGACGAGCAGCGCCTCCCCGGCCTCCACCTTCCGACGCGTCTCGGCGGCAGGAATCCTCGGGACCTTCGTCATGACCGTTTCCTCCTCTCTTCCCCTGGGGTGTGTGTCGTCCCGGAGCCCGCGGCCGAGCGCCCTGCACAGCGCCGCGAGCCTCTCCTGCTCCGCCGGTTCCAGGACTGCGAACTCCTCCACCACGCGGCGGACGTGGCGGGGAAACACGCGCGCGATCAGACGGCGACCTTCCGGGCTCAGGTGCACCGTGACGTAGCGGCGGTCCTCCGCGCCCCGCTCGCGGCGCACCAGCCCCCGTCGTTCCAGGTTGTCCACCACTGTCGTGAGGTTGGCTCCGCTCTTGAGCAGCTTGTGCGACAGGTCCCCCTGGCAGAGGGGGCCAAGGTGGTGCAGCGCTTCGAGCACGCCGAACTGGCTCTCCGTCAGCCCGTCTTCCGAGAGGTGCCGGTGGACCCGCCCGGACACGGAACCTGCCGCACGGAGCAACTTGATGAACGCGTCCAGGGCCCGGATCTCCCCGCGATTCCCCTGATGGCGCGTGCCCACTCGTCCCTCCCGGCAAATGATTCGATGTCGAAACAATAATCCGCTCCGCCTCGTTGTCAAGGCGAGCGGCGTCCCTACAGGTAGAATTCCCCCTCGAACACCGTCGCCGCCGGGCCGGTCATGGCCACGCGCCCGGTCTCCCGATCCCAGCCGATCCGTAGGGTGCCGCCGTCGAGTTCGACCTCCGACTCCCTCTCGGTCCGACCCGTCCAGTGCGCCGCCACGGCGGCGGCGCACGCCCCGGTCCCGCACGCCGGGGTGACTCCGGCGCCCCGCTCCCAGACCCGCATCCGGAGCCTGTCCGGCGCGAGGACCTGCACGAACTCCACGTTGGTCCGGCGAGGGAAGAAGGGGTGGGACTCCACCTGCGGTCCCACCTCCTCCACCGGATAGGACCCGGCGTCTTCCACGAAGACCACGGCGTGTGGATTTCCCATGGAGACGCACGTCACCTTCACGGCCCCTTCCCTCAGGGGGATCGGGTGCTCCCGTACGGGACCCTGCGTTGCGACGGGAATGAGGCGGCCCTCGAACTCCGGCTCCCCCATGTCGACCTCCACGAGGTCCCCCCGGAGCCGACAGGTGACCGTTCCGGCCAATGTCTCCACCCGGATCGGGCCGTCGGCCGCGAGCCCCCGGTCTCGGGCGAACCGCGCCACGCACCGCACGCCGTTGCCGCACATCTCGGCCCGGCTCCCGTCGGCGTTGTAAATGTCCATGCGCAGATCCGCCTCCTGCGAGCGCCCCAGCAGCAGCACCTGGTCGCACCCCACCCCGAGCCGCCGGTGGGCGATGCGGGGCGCGAGTTCCTCCCAGCCGCCCGGATCCCGCTCGCGGCGGTCCACGACCACGAAGTCGTTGCCGAGGCCGTGCATCTTGACGAAGGGGAGCCTCATGAACCCTCTCCTCTCGGCCGATGGGGTTGACGGGCCCGAGTTCGGGGCCGATCCTAGGCGGCAGGTTCCCACCATATACTTCCCGGAGGCATCCCATGGAAGAGGCGATCCGCGACCCCGAGGCCGCAGGGCGTCTGGCGAGGACCATCGTGAGCGACGTGGCCATGTACAACAAGGAGGAGGTGGAGCGCGGAATCGTCGAGGACAACCTCTTCCAGATCCTCGCCGAACTGATCGAGGAAGGGCGCCAGCACTACGAGTCGCGGGTGGACCCCGAACTGTTCCGCCTCGGCCTGTACGAGAAGGCGCTGGTCGACCGCCTCGTCAAGCCCTTCGGCCGCATCAAGTCCCGCATCTGGTGATGGCGCCGTCCGCCGTCCGCGAACTCGTCGCGGCGCCGGACGCCGGGAGGCTGGACCGCTACCTGGCCGGACTCGACCTGGGGCTGAGCCGGTCGCGGGTCCATCGACTCATCGAGGAGGGCCGCGTCACGGTCGACGGGCTCCCGGCGCGCCCGAGCCTGCCACTGCGGGGGGGAGAACGCCTCCGGGTGGAGGTTCCGCCGGTCGAACCACCCCGGGCGGAACCCGAAGACCTTCCCCTCGACCTCGTGTACGAGGATGCCTGGCTCGCGGTGGTCGCGAAACCCCGGGGCCTCGTGGTCCACCCCGCCCCCGGCCACCCCTCGGGAACCCTGGTGAACGCACTGCTCCACCGCTGTAGGGACCTCTCCGGCGTGGGCGGGGTGCTCCGCCCCGGAATCGTCCACCGGCTGGACAAGGACACGTCAGGCCTTCTGGTGGTCGCGAAGGACGACCCGACGCATCGGGCCCTCCAGGCGCAGTTCCAGGGGCGGAGCGTGGAGAAGACGTACCTGGCCGTGGCCCTGGGGAGGCTCGCCGGGGAAGGCGTGATCGACGCTCCGGTCGGCCGCCATCCGACGAATCGGAAGAAGATGGCGGCCGGAGCGTCGCGGGGGAGGGAGGCCGTGACCCGCTGGCGGGCGCTGCAGCCGCTGCGGGGCGCCACGCTGCTGGAAGTGCGCATCGAAACCGGCCGCACCCACCAGATCCGCGTGCATCTGGCCAGCATCGGTCATCCCGTGGTAGGAGATCCCCTCTACGGCGGGACCCGCCGCGCGCGAGGGGAGACCGAAACCCCGGCCCGGCGCCGCCTGATGCGGGAGACGCGACAGGCCCTCCACGCCTGGAACCTGCGCTTCCGGCACCCGGCAACGGGAGCCGCGCTGGATCTCCACGCGCCGGTGCCCAACGACCTGCGCGCCCTCATCGAGGATCTGGGGGGTACGGTGCCGGAGCCACCACCCGAATGAGTTCCGCCACGAAACTCCCGACGACGACCTCGCTCTCCAGCCGCACCGGTCTGTGCCAGCGGTCGTCGGTGAGCCACAACACGATCCGGGCACCGGGGCGCCGGGGGAAGACCCCGCGGATCCCCTCCAGCCGCGGTTCCACCCGGACGGTCTCGAAGGTGCCGACGGGGGTCTCGACGGTCTCGCGCTCCCCGGCCGTGACGGTCCCGGCGATCAGGACGAGCCCGTCGGTGACGTAGAAGCGGGCTTCCGCCTCGAAGGGGCTTTCGAGGGCCCGGTAGGCGAACAGGGAGGAGAGAGGATCCTGGACGCCCGGGGGCACCGGCAGCGTCCGCCGCAGGAGGCCGTCCCGGGAATAGAGTGCGGTGCCCGACTCGAAGCGGACCTGCTCCTCCACCGAGTCGCGCCACCCCGTCCGGGAGCGACGGCGGAAGGAGACCACCCGCGGCTCCGCCGTCTCCACGAGGGACTCGATCTCGTCCTGCACCGGGTACAAGGCGTCGAGCCAGGGCAGGGTCCGGGAGGAGGACCGCAGGAGGAGGCGGTCCGGGCCCTCGGGGATCACTTCGAGGACGGCTCTGGCGGCGGGAAGGATGCCCCACCGAACCGCGAACTCCAATCGTTCTCCCGCCAGGGCGCGAAGCCTCGAAGCCTCCGCGACGGCCCGGACCGGAAGCGAGACGGCCGAGGCGAAACACAGGCAGAGGAGCACACGTTGGATCACGACGGCAGCATAGCCCCGGGCACGGCGCACGGGAACCGGCCTTGGCTCCTCTCACCCCTCCTGGCCGCGGTTCCGGGACTCCTCCACGGCTTCGGGACCCGGCACGCGGGCGACTTCGCCGAGCCCGGGGCGGCCGAGTTGCTGCGCGCGTCCTTCGGCGCCCGGCGACTCCTCCTGCTGCGCCAGGTGCACGGGACCGCGGTGGCCCGTCCCACCGAGAGCGACGATCGGCCGGAGGCCGACGCGTGGGCGGGAATCCCGGACCGCGGAGTTCTCCTCGGCATCCTCACGGCCGACTGCCTCCCGGTATTCCTCTGCCACCCGCCCTCGAGCGCCCTGGGAGCGGCCCACGCGGGATGGCGGGGGGCGGTGGCGGGCGTCGCGGAGGCGACCCTCAAGGCCTTGGAGGCGCCGGCCGAAGAGGTTCGGGCGGCACTCGGGCCCTGCATCGGGCCGTGCTGTTACCAGGTGGGTCCCGATGTGGCGGACGCGGTGGGCGAGACGCCGCGGTTGACGGGCTGGCCGGGACGGGAGGACCGTTTTCGCTTCGACCTGCGCGGCTTCGTGCGGGACCGGTTGCTCGCCCGCGGGCTGAGCCCGGACCACATCGAGGAAAGCTCCCTGTGCACCGCGTGCCGCCCCGATCTCTTCTTCTCCTTCCGGCGGGATGGCTCCACGGGGCGACTGTGCTCCTTCCTGGGCTGGGCCCGCGGCACCCGGACCGAGGAGCGGGCCGCGTGACGAGCCACCTGCCGTTCCGAAGGCCCCTGCCCCCGCGGGCGGTGCGGCTTCTCGGGTTGACCGGCGGCATCGGTTCGGGGAAGAGCACGGCGGCGGGATTCTTCCGCGAGGCAGGAGCGACGGTGATCGACGCCGACATCCTGGCCCGCCGGGCGGTGCAGCCGGGGCAACCAGCCCTGGAGGAGATCCGCCGGGCCTTCGGAGAGGCCGTGATCCGCGACGACGGGACGCTCAACCGCGAGGCCCTCGGCCGGCTGGCCTTCTCCGACGCGAAGGTGCGGAGCCGGCTGAACGCCATCGTCCACCCGAGGGTCCAGGCCATGGCCGAGCGCGAGATCGCGGAGGCGCTGGCCGCCTCTCCGGACGGGCTCGTGGTCTACGACGTGCCCCTCCTGTTCGAGACCGGGGCCGACGCCCGAGTGGACCTCGTCGCGGTGGTCTACGCCTCGGCGGAAGTCCAGGAGCGCCGGCTGCGGCGGCGCGACGGCATGACTGCGGAGGCGATCCGGGCGCGCCTCCGCAGCCAGGACGACATCGAGGAGAAGGCCCGCCGCGCCGATGTGGTCCTCGACAATCGAGGCACCCCGGAGGACCTGCGGCGGCAGGTTATGGAATTGGTGGAGCAACTCTCGGCGAGGAATCGCGTATTTTTGCATTGACAACCCGAGGACCGAACTCTTACAACGGGGCCCAATCCGAAGAGCGACTTCCGCATCCTCCCCGTTTCGCTTCACTTCGGTCCACTCCTGAGAGGTCACATCCGTACGCCCGGGCCGATGAGCGGCACCCACGGTGCCTCACGTGCCTTCCGGGTCGACCCCCTTACCGAGGCAAAGCCTGACGACGGCTGATTTTTTCGTGCCGGCTGCCAATCACCCCCCCATGAAGACTCACGCCAGAAGACCCAAGATGGCCCCACCCGACGGGAGCGTCGCACCCATGCACCTGCAGGAACTCAAGAAGAAGAGCATCAACGAACTGACCGAGCTGGCGGAGGGCCTCAACATCGAGGGGGCCACCCGGATGCGGAAGCAGGACCTGATCTTCGCCCTGCTCAAGGCGCAGACCGAGCAGAACGGCAGCATCTTCGGCGAGGGCGTTCTCGAGCTGCTCCCCGACGGCTTCGGCTTCCTCCGCTCCCCGGACTACAGCTATCTGCCGGGGCCGGACGACATCTACGTGTCGCCGAGCCAGATCCGGCGCTTCAACCTCCGGACGGGCGACACGGTGAGCGGCCAGATCCGCCCGCCCAAGGACTCGGAACGCTACTTCGCCCTGCTCAAGGTCGACAGCATCAACGGAGACGGCCCCGACAGCGCCCGAACCCGGATGCTCTTCGACAACCTGACGCCCATCTACCCCAACGAGAGGCTCAAGCTCGAGTCCGAGCCGACCCGCTTCGAGATGCGGGTGGTGGACCTGATCTCGCCCATCGGCAAGGGGCAGCGCGGACTCATCGTGGCCCCCCCCCGCACGGGCAAGACCGTGCTGCTCCAGCAGGTCGCCAACTCCATCACCTACAACCACCCCGAGGTGGTCCTCATCGTGCTGCTCATCGACGAGCGACCCGAAGAGGTCACGGACATGCAGCGCTCGGTGAAGGG
>CAZGRT010000293.1:0-2802 GCA_964528225.1 uncultured Thermodesulfobacteriota bacterium
GCACACACACGTCCCGGGTGGGACGCCAGAGGCCGTTGGCCACGGCTTTTTCCGGATCCTTCATCACGCTCCAGGTGAAGTAGTGGCTGCCGGGGCCGTGGCACGCCTCGCACTGCACGCCCCGGAGCTCCGCGTCGGTGACATCGGGTCGGCGCGGCATGCCGTACCCGGTGGTGTGGCAGCGCAGGCAGGCGGGGTTGGCCCGGTCCTCCTCGGGCAGGACCTCCCACGCCCGGGCATGGGCGGAGTCCTCCCACGAGTGGAAGACCCGCATCTTCGGGTTCGGGCTCCGGCGCGAGTGGCACCCCCGGCACCACTTGACGCCGAGGTACCGGAACACCGGCTCGGACTGGGCGGCGCCGTCGCCCGCGAGGCCCCAGAGGACCAGCGCGCTAGCGAGAACGACCGCGACGCGACGACTCGTACTCATCGGGTGCGAACTCCGCCTCCTCGTCCCGGAGGTAGGTGGCCACGGCGTGGCAGGCAGGCCCACAGCTCCCTCCGGTGCTGAAGCGCAGGAACTGGAGCTGCCGGGGCGGCTTGTCCGGCTGCCGGAACCACCCGGCCACGAGCGCCGGGCGGCCCGAGGAATGGACGTCGTGGCACGACGAGCAGGATACGCCGCCGGACGCCACGTGGAGCGCGTGCAGGTTTCGGGTGCCCGTCCGGAACCACGTCTCGAGCCAGTCGACGTCCTCGAACAGCCGGCGGTCGTGGCACCGCTCGCAGAGGCCGAAGTCTCCCGAGGCGTAGGCACCCCTCACCCGCATGGTGTAGCGCCCCCGCAGCTTCTCCGTGCCGAACCGGGGGTCGGGGTGGGTGAAGTGGCAGGTGAGGCACTTCCCCGTGCGGGCCGGCTCGTGCACCCGCTCGCCGCGCTGCTTGCTCTCGTGGCAGCGCTTGCACGGGCGGTTTCGCTCGTCCTTGAGGAAGCGCGAGGTCTCCGACGAGTGGACCCCGTGGCACTGGGTGCACACCATCCCGCGACCCACGTGGGAGGGCGTGGGAGGATGGCACTCGATGCACAGGTCCGGGATCCTCCGGAGCAGGAGGGGCCGCACGTCGCTGGTGTGCACTCGGTGGCAGTCGCTGCAGCGCCCGGCCCCCACGGGCTCGTGCACGACGTCCTTGGTGGAGACGTCCTCGTGGCACTGGTAGCACAGGTCCGGCTCGTCGGCCTGCAGCGCCGGTCCCGCCGCCTCTCCGTGGATCGTGTGGCAGACGCCGCAGTCGTCGTCGGCCAGGGGGGCGTGCACCCACTGGCCGAAGAAGAGCTGGTTGTGGTCCGGCGGGGCCGAGGCTGGGGCCGAGGCGGCCCACAGCGCGGCACCCGCGGCGGCCGCCAGGAGCCGCCCCCGCCCCGCGCCGCTCAAAACAGGCCCGCCTGGGGGCGGCCCGGACGCCCGAGGTGCTTGTAGGCGGCCTCGGTGGCCATCCTCCCGCGGGCCGTCCGCACCAGGTACCCCTGCTGGATCAGGTAGGGTTCGTACACGTCCTCGAGCGTGTCCTTCTGCTCGCTCACCGAGGCGGCGAGGGTGTCGATGCCCACCGGGCCGCCCCGGAACTGGTCGATGATGATCTGGAGGACCCGGCGGTCCATGCGGTCGAGCCCCGCCTCGTCCACCTCGAGCGCGTGGAGCGCCTGATCCGCCACCCCCCGGTCCACCACCCCCCCGTGGCGCACCTCGGCGAAGTCTCGGACGCGTTTGAGCAGCCGGTTCGCGATCCTCGGGGTGCCCCGGCTCCGCCGGGCCACCTCCCAGGCGCCGTCGTCGGTGAGCTGCACCTCCAGGATCCGGGCGGAGCGCCGCACGATGATCCCCAACTCCTCCGGCGAGTAGTACTCGAGCCGGCTCACCACGCCGAAGCGGTCGCGCAGCGGCGCGGTGAGCAGCCCCGAACGCGTCGTGGCGCCCACGAGGGTGAACCGGGGCAGGTCGATCTTGATGGAGCGGGCGCTGGGTCCCTGGCCGATGAGGATGTCGAGCTGGAAGTCCTCCATCGCGGGGTAGAGGACCTCCTCCACGACCGGGCTCAGGCGGTGGATCTCGTCGATGAAGAGGACGTCCCCCTCCTTCAGGTTCGTGAGCAGCGCGGCCAGGTCGCCAGCGCGTTCGAGGATGGGGCCGGAGGTCGTCTCGATGCCGACCCCCATCTCGTGGGCGATGATGTAGGCGAGCGTCGTCTTCCCGAGTCCGGGCGGTCCGCTGAAGAGCACGTGGTCCAGGGGCTCCCCCCGCCGGCGCGCCGCCTCCCGAGGAGGAGGCGCGCGATCGCGGCCGGTTCGTGCTCCTCCACGCGGGGCAGCTGGCGCACCGGCCGACGGTGGGCGACCTCCTCGAGGCGGTGCGGCGGCTCCTCGCGGAGATGCCGTCGCGCCGCGACACGCTGCGCCTTCGCTTCATGGGAGGAAGCGAGGGGCTCGACGCGCGCGCCGTCGAGCGCGCCGGCCTGGCGGACGTCGTCGAGATCGTTCCCTCGCGCTCCCATCTCCAGGCGCTTGCCGCGATGCGCCGCGCCGGGGCGCTCGTTCTCCTCGGACATGGAGGCGACGCCGACACGCTTCTCTACACCGGGAAGATCTACGAATACGTCTCCAGCGGCCGCCCCGTGGTGGCCATTCTGGAAGAAGGGCCGGCCTCGTTGCTCCTGCGCCGTACGGGGCGAGGCGTCGCGTGCCGGCCGGGGGACGTGGCCGGCATCCAGACAGCGATCGGCGCCCACTTGAGCGCTTGGGAGGCCGGCGTTCCGGGCCACGGCTCCCCACTTCCACCCCTCGGCGGGGAGTTGGAACGCGCCGAC
>CAZGRT010000294.1:0-2862 GCA_964528225.1 uncultured Thermodesulfobacteriota bacterium
TTTCCGCGGAGCGGGTCCACCAAGGCGATCTTCTCCACCTCGTCCCCGAAGAACTCCACCCGGATCGCGTGCTCCTCCTCGTAGGCCGGGTAGATCTCGAGCACGTCGCCGCGCACCCGGAAGGTGCCCCGGTGGAAGTCCACGTCGTTTCGCTGGTACTGGAGGTCGACGAGCTTGCGGAGCACCCGGTCCCGGTCCGCTTCCGCCCCCTCCTCCAGGTACAGGATCATCTGCCGGTACGCTTCGGGGTCCCCCAGGCCGTAGATGCACGACACGCTGGCCACGATGAGCACGTCGCGCCGGGTCAGCAGCGCGTGGGTCGCCGCGTGCCGCAACCGGTCGATGCGGTCGTTGATGGAGGAGTCCATCTCGATGTAGACGTCCTGCTGGGGGATGTACGCTTCGGGCTGGTAGTAGTCGTAATAGCTGACGAAGTACTCCACCGCGTTGTCCGGGAAGAGCGACTTGAACTCGGCGAAGAGTTGGGCGGCGAGCGTCTTGTTGGGGGCGAGGACCAGCGTCGGCCGGTCTACCCGGGCGACGACGTTGGCCACGGTGAAGGTCTTGCCCGACCCGGTGACGCCGAGGAGCACCTGGTGGCGCCGGCCTTCCCCGAGCCCGCGGGTGAGTGCGTCGACGGCCTGGGGCTGGTCGCCCCGGAGGGTGAAGTCGGTGACGAGACGGAAGTCCATCGACGGCGGCGCAGGACGCGCGAGGGGCGACGGGACCCGGGGCCTCCCGTCAGCCGTCGCCCGTCACTTGATCTTCCAGGTGGTCCCCCCGGGCCCGTCCTCCAGGATCACGCCCTGGGCGGCGAGTTCGTCGCGGATGGCGTCGGCGAGCTTCCAGTCCCTGGCGTTCCGGGCGGCGACCCGCGCCGCGATCTTCGCCTCGATGGCGGCCGCGTCGAGCCCCTTCGCCTCCACCGCCCCCTGCTTCTTGGCCCCGAAGTAGGCTGCCGGCGCCTCCTGCAGGAGCCCGAGCACGCCCCCGAGCTTCCGCAGGCTCTCCGCCGCGTAGCGCAGCACGGCCAGGCTGCCCGGCCGCGGCTCGAAGCCCTCGTGGAGGAACGCCCCGACCTGCCGGGCGCACTTGTGCAGATGCCCCAGCGCCTCGGCGGCGTTGAAGTCGTCGTTCATCGCGCCCTCGAACTGGAAGAACAGTCCGAGCACGGCCTCGTGGGTCGCCCGGGCCCCGTTGGAGAGCTCGTCCGAAGGGACCTGGGCCGGGGCGTCCCGACCCTCCAGCGCCTCGTCGACGCGCTGGAGGACCGCGTAGAGGCGATCGAGCCCGGCCGCGGCCTCCTGCACGGAGACGTCCGAGTAGTCGAGCGGGCTCCGGTAGTGGTGGGACAGGAGGAAGAACCGCAGCACCTCGGGGTGCACCTGCTGGAGCACGTCGCGGATGGTGAAGAAGTTGCCCAGGCTCTTCGACATCTTCTCCTGGTTGATGTTCACGAAGCCGTTGTGCATCCAGAAGCGGACGAAGGGCTTGCCCGTGGCCGCTTCCGCCTGGGCGATCTCGTTCTCGTGGTGGGGGAAGACCAGGTCGCGGCCGCCCCCGTGGATGTCGAGGGTCGGCCCCAGCAACTTCTGGCCCATGACGGTGCACTCGATGTGCCAGCCCGGCCGGCCCGGGCCCCAGGGGCTCGGCCACGACGGCTCTCCCGGCTTCGAGGCCTTCCAGAGGGCGAAATCGAGGGGACTTCGCTTGCGCTCGTCCACCTCCACCCGCGCGCCGGCCAGCATCTCGTCGAGGGGGCGCTTGGACAGGCGGCCGTAGGGCTCGTAGCTCCCCACCGAGAAGTACACGTCGCCCTCCACCTCGTAGGCGTGCCCCCGCTCCACGAGCCCGGCAACGTGGGAGATCATGTCCTCCACGTGCTCGGTGGCCTTCGGCTCGCGGGTCGGGCGGAGCACCCCCAGGGCGTCCATGTCGCGGTAGAAGGCCGCGATGTAGCGCTCCGCGATCTCCTTCGCCGACACGCCCTCCTCCGCGGCCCGCCGGATGATCTTGTCGTCGATGTCGGTGAAGTTGCGGACGTAGTCCACCTCGTAGCCGCAGTAGCGCAGGTAGCGGAAGACGACGTCGAACACCACCGCCGCCCGGGCGTGGCCGATGTGGCACAGGTCGTACACCGTGACCCCGCACACGTACATCCCGACCCGCTCCGGGCGGAGCGGCTCGAAGGGCTCCTTGTGCCCCGTCAGCGTGTTGTGGATCCGAATCGACACGGCGCGTCCGTCCTCCCTCGAAAACCCGGCGCCCGGGCATCCGGCCCGGCCTCCGCTCCCTGTCCCCCGTCCGCGGGCAAACCGCGCGGACGGTATCAAAGCCCCCTCGGAAAGTAAAGCGGGCGGCCCCTTCCGAGCCGCCCGCACCGGGTGCTGACGCGCCTAGTCCCCGTCCCTCTTCTCGGTCTTCACCTCTCGGAGCGCCGCCTCGGCCCGGCTCCGCTCCTCGCCGGGCGGGAGGGCCCGCACGGCCTTCTCGTAGTGGCGGAAGGCCAGGTCGGGCCGCCCCTGGTCCCGGTAGTAGTCCCCGAGCAGGGCGTGGGCCTCCCCCTCGCGCCCCATCTTGCCCAGGGCGAGGCCCCGGAAGTAGTTGAGCTTCGGCCAACGGGGGTCCCGGGAGGCGATCTCGTCGTAGACGCACAGTGCCTTGGCCCCCTGCTCGGCCTCGAGGTACGCCCAGCCCAGGTCCTGCAGCGCCCCCACCGTGGCCTCGCCCCGCTCGTGGAGCCCCTCCAGGATCTTCGTGCCCTCCTCGACGCGCCCCCGACGGAAGAGGATCCGTGCGCCCTCGTCCACCAGCTCCGGGTCGTCCGGCCGGAGTTCCAGGCCCTTTCGGATCTGCGCGAGC
>CAZGRT010000295.1:0-2097 GCA_964528225.1 uncultured Thermodesulfobacteriota bacterium
CACCGGGATGACCGAGCTCTACGGCCCGGGCGCGGGCCTGGACTGCTCCCTGCACCAGGGCATCCACTACTGGGCGGACTACTACCTCCTGGAGCTCCTCGACCCGGAGAGCCTGGAACCCGTGGCCGACGGGGAGATCGGCGAGATGGTGGTGACCACCCTGGCCAAGGAGGGGTCGCCCCTGGTCCGCTACCGGACGCGGGACCTCACCCGGCTCATCCCCGGCCGCTGCGCCTGCGGCTCGGTGCTGCCCCGCCACGACCGGATCCTGGGCCGGAGCGACGACATGATCATCTTCCGGGGGGTGAACATCTACCCGGGCCAGATCGACGAGCTCCTCTCCCAGGTCCGGGGCGTGTCGAGCGAGTACAACATCCAGCTGGAGACCCGGGCCGGCAAGGACTTCATGACGGTCAACGTGGAGCGGGACCCCCTCGGGACACCCCAGGGGGACGCCGAGCTCCGGGCCGAGATCGAGCGCCGGGTCCGCAACCAGATCCTGGCGTCCGCCGACGTGCGGATCGTCGATTACGGCCACCTGCCCCGCAGCGAGAAGAAGTCCAAGCGGGTGTACGACGAGCGGAGGAGCTGAAGGCCGATGGCGAGCGCAGCCCCCCTGCACTCGGCCGCCGAACCGGCTGCCTCCCTTGCCGAGAGCCAGCTCCGGGGGCTCCAGTGGACCGTGGCCCACGCCTACCGGGGGAGCGATTTCTACCGGCGCAAGCTCGACGGCGCCCGGGTCGGACCCCAGGACATCCGGACCCTGGAAGACCTTCAGCGGCTGCCCCTCACCTCGGCCCACGACCTCCAGGCGGGCTACCCTCTGCCCCTGCTCTCGGTGCCCCGGGAGGAGCTGGTCCGGGCCCACTCGGCTTCGGGCACCACGGGCAAGCGCAAGATCCTGTGCTACACCCGCCGGGACCTGGCGGAGTGGACGAGCCACCTGGCCCGCTGCCTGGAGACGGCCGGGGTGGGGCCGGGGGACACGGCCCAGATCGCGGTGGGATTCGGCCTGTGGACCGCCGGGTCGGGGTTCCAGGCGGCGTGCGAGGCCGTGGGCGCCCTGGCCATCCCCACGGGGCCGGGAAACCTGGAGATGCAGTGCCGGCTCCTGGTGGACCTCGAGGCCACGGTGCTCTGCTGTACGCCCAGCATGGCGCTCCTGCTGGCCGAAGAGGTGGGGCGTCGAAACCTGCGGGGCCGCCTCCGGCTGCGCACCGTGATCCAGGGCGGCGACCGCTGCGGCGAGCTCACCCGGAGGCGTATCCAGTCGCTCCTCGGGGCCGAGCACGTCCACGACGTCACCGGCTTCACGGAGCTCTCGGGCCCGGGAGCGGGCGTCGAGTGCCGCGAACACCGGGGCATCCACTACTGGGCGGACTGGTACCTCCTGGAACTCCTGCACCCCGAGACCCTCCGGCCCGTGGGCGAGGGGGAGCTCGGAGAGATGGTGGTGACGACCCTGACCAAGGAGGCGACGCCCCTCCTCCGCTACCGCACCCGCAACCTGACCCGACTGCTGGCCGGGCCGTGCCCCTGCGGCTCGCCCTGGCCCCGCCACGACCGGATCCTGGGGCGGGACGACGACCTCTTCGTGTACCGTGCCGTGGGCATCTACCCGAGCCAGATCGAGGAGATCCTGTCCCAGAGCCCGGGGGTCTCGAGCGAGTACCAGGTGGTGCTGGAGCGGCGCTACGGCAAGGACCTGATGACCATCCGGGTGGAGCGCGATCCCGCCGGGAGCCCGCTACGGGACGAGGCCATCGAGACCGAGATCGAGCACCGGGTGAAGCACCAGGTGCTGGTCTCGGCCGAGGTGGAGGTGGTGGACTACTCGACCCTGCCCCGCAGCGCGGGACGGGCCCAGCGGGTGTTCGACCGGCGCTGACTCCTGTGTTTCTCCCGCTCCCCCGCAGGGGAGTGGGGGGGTAGGGGCCGTTCCCGAGACGTCGCCCCCCACCCCTCACCCTAGCCCTCTCCCCGTGAGCGGAGAGGGACCCGTGAAGGATCCGGCATGCACGCCTTCGACTACCTCCTACCCGAGACCGTGGACGAGGCCCTGGCGCTCCTGACCGGGCGCGAGGGCGCCGTGCCCGT
>CAZGRT010000296.1:0-17858 GCA_964528225.1 uncultured Thermodesulfobacteriota bacterium
AGTCCCCTGCCGCCATCCGGGGCACCTTGGCGCGGAAGAGCGGGTTCACAATGACTCCTGAGTAGAGGATCTCGAGGAGTTCATCCGGGTTAAGCACTGCGCGCCCCGCGAGGGTGAGGCCCTCGCTCAGGGCCACCATCATCTGAGTCATCACCAAGTTGACGGTGAGCTTCATGGCCGCCGCGTTGCCGGTCTCCCCGAGGTAGACGCTCTTCTGGCTCAGGGGGGAGAAGGCCGGCAGCAGTTCGTCGTAGAGGGAGCGGTCACCGGCCGCGAGGATGATCAATTTTCCCTGCTCCGCGGGCTGGCGGCTGCCGGAGACCGGCGCCTCCAGGAAGCGTCCGCCCCTGGCGTGCACCGCCTCGCCGATGCGCCGGGACGTGGCCGGGTCGACGGTGGAGAAATCGACGTAGGCCTTCCACGGCCCCATCGCCTCGAGAACGCCGTTCCTGCCGAAGCACAGCTCCGTCGAGGCGGCTGGGTCGGCGACCATCGCGAAGACCACCGTACTGGCCTCCGCCACCTCGGCCGGCGAGGACGCGGCGCGCGCCCCTTCCGCGACGAGAGGGTCGCAGCGGGAGGCGGTCCGGTTCCACACCGTGAGTTCGTAGCCGGCGCGCAGCAGATTGCGGGCCATGGCCGTTCCCATGATCCCCAGCCCCAGGAATCCCATCTTGTTCATCGCGCTCTCCAACGGGTTGCGGTGTGCGGCGCCGAAGCACGAGTTGTGCTGCCACCCTACCACCGGATGCGCGCACCGGCGACTCGGGTAGGTGTTTTCGATACAATGGTGCCCCCTCGAGGCGTCAGCCCGAGACGGAGAGCGACTTGGTCCGCGAAGCGGCGGGAGGCCCCGCGGGGGTTTCCGGGCCGCGGAGCGTTTCTTGGGAGATGACCGCGCATGGACTGGAAGACCCTCGTGACGACCTTCGGCCTCGTGTTCCTGGCAGAACTCGGCGACAAGACACAACTCGCGACCCTGAGCTTCTCCGCCGGCGGCAAGCATCCCCTGTCGGTGTTCGTGGGGGCCTCTCTGGCCCTCGTCTTCACCAGCATGCTGGCCGTTCTCCTCGGCTCGGCGGCGGGTGCGTGGCTCCCGCGCAACTGGGTTCGGATCGGGGCTGCCACGTTCTTCATCGGTGCCGGGATTCTCATCCTCCTCAATCGGGGATAGGACGTGCTCGACGCCCTGGACCTGAGAAAGTCCTACGGCGGTCACACGGTCCTCGACGGTGCCTCCTTCCAACTCGGGGAAGGGGAGCGCTGGGCGCTGGTCGGGCCCAACGGCGCCGGGAAGACGACCCTGCTGCGGATCCTCGCCGGGGAGGAGGTGCCCGATGGCGGGGAAGTGCGGCGGCGGCGCGGGCTCGAGGTGGGCTATCTCCGCCAGGAGCAGGAGGCCGAGACGCAGCAGGCGCTCCTGTCCTACGTGGAGGACGTGGCCCAGGACGTGAGCCACCTGCGCACGGAGCTCCGGGAGCTCGAGGCCGCCTTGGGCGAGGGGGAAACGGACCCCAAGACCATGGCCCGGTACGGCCACCTCCAGACCCGGTTCGAGCACCTCGGGGGGTACGCACTGAAGGCTCGCGCGGAGCGCATCCTGGAGGGCCTGGGCTTCTCCTCGTCGGACTTCGACAGGACGCTCGCCTCCTTCTCCGGCGGCTGGAGGATGCGCGCGGCCCTGGGGCGCATCCTGCTGCGGGAACCCGACCTGGTCCTCCTGGACGAGCCCACGAACCATCTGGACATCGTGACCCTGGAATGGCTCGAGACCCATCTCCGGGAGAGCCCGAGCGCCTACCTCATCGTCTCCCACGACGTTGCGTTCCTCGACCGCGTGGCCCAAGGGGTGCTCGCCCTCGAGGCCGGCCGGGTGGTCCGCACGAAGGGGTCCTTCGACCAGTACCGCGCCGAGCGACGGCTCCGGGCCGAGCAGGCGCGGGCGGCCCGTCAGAATTGGGAGCGGCGCCGCGCCGACACGGAGGCCTTCGCGGAGAGGTTTCGTTACAAGGCGACCAAGGCGCGCCAGGTCCAGGCGCGGCTGCGCCAGTTGAACAAGGACGAGGCGCCGCCTCCTCCGCCCGCAGACGACGCCGAACTCCGCATCTCGCTGCCCCAGCCCGAGAGGTCGGGGCGGAACGTGGCCTCCCTGGAGGACGTGGTGGCCGGCTACGACGGTCGCACGGTCTACCGGGGGCTGAACCTGCGGATCGACCGCGGCGAGAAGGTCGTCCTCATCGGGCCGAACGGGGCGGGGAAGTCGACGTTGCTGAAGCTCCTCGCGGGCGTCATGGAGCCCAGAGAGGGGCGGGTCTCCTTCGGACACAACGTCGGGGTGAGCTACTTCGCCCAGCACCAGCTGGAGCAACTCGACCCCAGGAGCACCGTGCTCGGGGAGATGCAGCGGTTGCCGGGGTATCGCGGCGAACTCGAACTGCGCTCCGTCCTGGGCGCGTTCCTCTTCTCGGGGGACGCGGTGGAGAAGCCGGTCGCGGTCCTCTCGGGGGGGGAGCGGAGCCGCCTGGTGCTGGCGAAGCTCCTCGCCGCGCCGGGGAACTTCTTCCTCCTCGACGAGCCCACCAATCACCTCGACCTCCAGGCGTGCGAGGTGCTCAAGCAAGCCCTCGAGGCGTTCTCGGGCACCCTGTGCCTCATCACGCACGACCGGGACCTGATCGACCGGGTCGCCACGAAGCTCCTGTGGGTGGAGGCCGGTCGGGTCGAGGAGTTCCTCGGGAACTACACCGACCTCCTGGCCAGGCGCGTCGGAGAGGGGCCGCGGGAAGCCGCGGGCCGTCCGGCGGCAGGCCGGGAGCCGAAGGACGCATCCAGGCCCGCACGCAAGGACATCCGGCGCCGAGAGGCCGAGAAGCGCGAGACGCTGCGGCGGGAGGTGGGCCCGCTGCGCAGCCGGGTGGAGCTGCTGGAGGCGGAGATCGGCGAGACCGAGCGCAGACTGGCCGAGGTGGAGGCCGCCCTTGCCGTTCCGGAGACCTATGGGGACCCCGGACGTGCGGCGGCGCTCGCCCGGGAGAGGACGGACCTCTGCCGGGTTGTAGAGGTTCTCACGGCGGACTGGGAGAAGGCGGCCAGCGAACTGGAGGCGAGGGAGGCGGCGCTCCGCGAGCAACTCGAGGAGTCGCCGTGACGCACCGCGGGCAGGAAGGCCGCCAGCCCCCGGCGCCCGGGAGCGGAGGTCCGGCGGGGGCCGTGCTCCGGGCACTCGCGTCGCTGGACACCCTGGACGTGCGGCTCGCCCGCTGGGCCGAGACGCTGCGCGGCCAGAGGCCCGGGGAATCGGCTCGGCTGCTCGACGCCGCAGTGCGCGGCGCGGCGCTCCGGGAGCCGGACGCCCTGAGGGCGTACCTGCCGCTCCTCGACCTGCCGGCGCTCACGGAGCAAGCCGGCGCCCGCTGCCTCGCGGAAGTGCTGGAGGCGGCCCGGGCGGACGACCTGGAGGGGTGCCTTCTGCTCCTCGAGTACCCGGGCGCCGCGAAGCGGCCGACGCCGGAGGGGCCGGTCTCCGACCCGGTGCTCGCGGGGGTCTCCCTCGGGCACCGGAAGACCGCTGCCCGGGGAGGGCGGGGCAGCCTCCTGGATCGCATCCTCAAGGATCCGGACCCGCGGGTGGCGGCCGAGGTGCTGCGCAATCCCCGGCTCCGGGAGGCCGAGGTGCTGGCCATCGCGAGCCGCTGCCCTTGTCCCCCGGCGGTGTTCGACTCCATCGTCCGGACCGGGGGTTGGGTGACGCGACCGGCGATCCAGCGGGCCATCGCCTTCAACCCCTACGCGCCCCCTCGTCTGGCCTCGGCGCTGTGCGTGCTCCTGGCATCGCCGGATCTGTCGGCCGTGTCAAACGACGGAGGGCTCCACCCCGGGGTGCGGGACGGAGCCCTTCAGGTCCTCCGATGGAGGCGCACCGCGGAGCGAGGCTAGGCCCCCTTCTTCTCCTTCTCGGGGCGCTTCTCCTCGATCTCTTCGCGCTTGTCCGGCGTGACGTCGATGGCTTCCGGTTCGTTCATCGCCTTCTTGAAGCTCCGGATTCCCTTCCCCAACCCTCCCATCAACTCCGGGATCTTCTTGCCGCCGAAGACCACGAGGACGATGACGAGGATGATGAGCCACTCGCTGCCGCCCGGCATGCCGAACATGGAAGAACCTCCGCGAAAGCCCGGGACGTCGCCGTGTCGCCTCGGCCTCCCGGGGATGGCCGACCGACGGAGGATAGCACAAGACGCAGTGCGAAACTCGCTTCCGCCCCGCCTCCCGAGGTCGGATCAGTGTGCCTCGTACCCCCGTGCCAGGTTCTCGAAGGTCGTGAACTCGCTCAGGAAGGCCAGTTTGACGGTGTCGGTCGGGCCGTTTCGCTGTTTCCCGACGATGATCTCCGCGATTCCCTTGTCCGAGCTTTCCTTATTGTAGACCTCATCCCGGTAGATGAACATGATGACGTCGGCGTCCTGCTCGATGGCGCCGGATTCCCGGAGGTCGGAGATGAGCGGACGCTTGTCCGAGCGCGACTCCACCCCCCGGTTGAGCTGGGACAACGCCACCACGGGTACCGACAACTCCTTGGCGAGTCCCTTGAGGGAGCGGGAGATCTCGCTGATCTCCTGCTCGCGGATGTCGTAGGAGCCCCGCGCCCTCATGAGCTGCAGGTAGTCGACCACCACGAGCCCCACGTCGGCCTCGCTCTTGAGCCGCCGCGCCTTCGCCCGCACCTCGAGGGTCGAGATGCCCGGAGTGTCGTCGATGAAGATCGGCGCCTCCGCCAGGGTGCCCGCGGCCCGGGTGAGCTTGGGCCAGTCCGAGTCCCGGAGCATGCCGCGCCGGAGCCGATGGGAGTCGATCCGGGCCTCCGAGCACAGGAGCCGCATCACCAGCTGCTCCTTGCTCATCTCCAGGCTGAAGAACGCCACGGGGGTCCCCGACTCGATGGCCGCGTACTGGGCGATGTTCAGCACGAAGGAGGTCTTCCCCATGCCGGGCCGACCGGCCACGATGATCAGGTCCGAACGCTGGAAACCCGCGGTGAGCTGGTCGAGGTCGTGGTAGCCGGTGGGGACCCCGGTGACCAAGTCCTTGTGCTCGTAGAGTTCCTCGATCTTCGCAAAGGTGTCCCGGAGGATGTCCTTCACCCGGACGAAGGAGGGCCGGACCTTCCGAGCCGTCACCTCGAAGATGGCCTTCTCGGCACGGTCGAGGTACTCCTCCACGTCCTCGTCGGAACCGTACCCCTCGCTGGCGATCTCGGTGGAGACCCAGATGAGCTTTCGCTGGACGGCGCGCTCGCGAACGATCCGGGCGTAATGGACCGCGTTCTCCACCGACGGCACGTGGCTCGTGAGGCCGGCCACGTAGGCAGCGCCGCCCACCTTCTCCAGGAGGTCCTTCTGGCGCAGGCCCTCGGTGGCGGTTACGAGGTCGATGGGGGATCCTCGCTCCGAGAGTTCCAGCATCAACTCGTAGAGCAGGCGGTGTCCCGTGCGGTAGAAGTCCTCTCGGTCGAGGACCTCCACGACGTGGGGGAGGACGTCGTTGTTGAGCAGGATGGCCCCGAGCACCCCGGCCTCGGCCTCGAGGCTGTGGGGCGGGACTCGACTCAGGCTGGAGGCAGCTTCGGCGGGCATCCCAACCTCGGGAGAAGGGGCCGCGGGGCGGCCGGTGCCGGCCCCGCGGCAGTGCGGACTACGCTTCGCCCTCCCTCTCCACGACCACGTTCACCTTGGCCTTCACCTGGCCCTGGAGGCGGATCGTGACGGCGAACTCGCCCAGGGACTTGATCGGCTGATCCAGGGCGACCTGCTTCCTGCTGATCGGGAAACCCTTCTGGGCGATCGCGTCCCCGATGTCCATGTGGGTTACCGAACCGAAGAGCTGTCCCTGGTCCGAGGTCTTGCGCTGAAACACCAGGCGGGTCCCCTCGACGGCGGCCGCCAGTTCCTGGGCCTTCGAGATCTCCCGCAGCCGCTTCTTCTCGAGCGCCTTCTTCTGGTGCTCGACCGCCTTGACGTTGCGGGGGTCGGCCAACGTCGCAAAGCCGCGGGGAATCAGGTAGTTGCGGGCGTAGCCGTCCTTGACGGAGACGACGTCTCCGACGGTGCCCAGGTTCTCCATCGTTTCCTTCAGGATGATCTTCATCGTTTCGCCTCCTGTCCGGAGAAAGCGTTGGTCACGTGTGCGAACCCTGCTCGGGAGGTCTCGCCCACCGGGTGCGGAAGTCGAGCCAGAGGTCGAAAGCTCCCACGCCGGCGACGAGCAGCATCACGGGCAGTTGTACGAAGAGCAGGGCGTAGGCCACGGCCTGGAGCGGCCGCGGCAGGCCCCGCGCGTTGAACAGGTCGTGCGTGACGGCGAGCCCCTGGAGGAAATAGACCGCCAGGACCGCGACGAACACGTTCAGGGCGACTGTTCCGAGGGGCCCCGCCCCGAGGAACCCCAGCAGCCCGGAGCCGATCAAGGCCCAGATCCAAGCTTCCGGGGCGCGCCACTGGGACCACGACGGCCCTTCCTCCGGCCGCTGGACCCGCCGCAGGAGGGCTCCGTTGAGCCACCCCGACAGGATCGCCAGGACCGCGTGGAGCCCCGGGAAGAGACGCGAAAGGAGCCTTCCGGTCTCGTCCCGCCAGGTCTGCAGGGCCAGCGCGGCCTCCGGGTCCTGGGTCGCCGCGGCCAAGGCTTCCTCGGCGTGCGCCAGCGCCTCTCGAATCGTGAGGCCCACGTACTCCAGCGGACCCGCGTCCTGTGCGCCGCCGAGCAGCGAAGCCGCGCCCCAGAACGCACCCACCGAGAGGAGGGCGAAGCTGCCCACGACCCACCCGGGCGGCCGGCCGGCGCGCTCCATGAGCCCCATCGCACACCCGCCGGCCGCGAACTGAGCGGCGTACAGGGCGGCGCCCACGGGGCCCGCCGCAGCCCCCAGCGCGAGCGCTGCGGAGCCTGCCGATATCCAGGCCCCCAACACGCCGTGCCGCCGCGCCGCCACGGCTACCGGCAGCGGGCTCAGCAGACACAGCGCGAAGCCCACCGGAGGCAGCCACACCGCCGCCGCGAACAGGGCGGCGGATATCGCCCCGGCGAGCAGCGAGTCCCGGGCGGGGGCCGCTGTCTTCGGGGCTGCCGGGGTGGTCAAGTCCTCAGGTTGCTCGTGTAGGGGAGCAGTGCCACGTTTCGCGCCCGCTTGATCTCGAGTGCGAGCAGCCGCTGGTGCTGGGCACAGTTCCCGCTGATCCGGCGCGGCACGATCTTGCCCCGGTCGGAGAGGAACTGGTTGAGCGCCATCGGCTGCTTGTAGGTCAGTGCCATGTCCTTGTTCTTGCAAAAGCGGCAAACCTTCCGACGCCGCTGCCTGCGTACCGGTCTAGCCATGTCTGCGACTCCTCGATCGTGGAAGGGACCGGGTCACCCGGACGCCGTGGGGCGCCCTCAGCCCTCGTCCTCGTTCGTGTCTTTGTCCTCGTCTTCCCCCTCTTCCGTGCCCTCGTCCGACTCCTCGTCCGCCTCGCCCGTCGCCTCCTTCACTCCGGCGGCAGCCTCCTGGGCCGGCTTGGCGGTCGTTTCGGCGTGGATCTCGACGGGCTCCGGCAAGGACTCGGGGTCCACCGCCTCCTCGAGCTTCACGGTCTGGAACTTCACCACCGTGTCGAGGAGGTTGAGCCTGCGGTCGAGCTCCGTGGCCACCCGCGGCACGCCCGCGTACTCGAGCAGCAGGTAGAACCCCTTCCGCCGCCCCTTGAGCTCGTAGGCGAGATCGCGCACGCCCCAGCGCTCCGTCTTCAAGACCCGTCCCGTCGCCTGCGAGACGTACTCCCGGGCCTTCTGGACCAGATCTTCCGTGCCTTCGGGCCCCAGTCCGGGGTCGAAGATCATCAACGTCTCGTACCGCCTCCACTTTTCCGCCATCGAACTCTCCTCTCGGGTCGGGAGCCCCCGGTGCAGCCCGGGAGCAAGGAGAAGGCGGTCCGACCCTGGGCCGTGACCGCCTGGGTGAACCGCGCCTTATACCTTAACGGGGAGCCGCATTCAAGAAGGAGGCGGATGGAAGGAGGCCGTGCCGGCTCGCGGGAAGCTGTCGGGCCCGCATCACGGCCACCGCCGTCAGAGTTCGTCCATGACCGAGAGGACCCGGGCCTTCGCGCGCATGTAGGCGTGCAGGGCGCTCGCGTAGTCCGTCTGCGCCACGGTGAGCGAGAGTTGCGCGTCGGTGACGTCGAGAAAGGTCGCCACACCGTAGCGGTAGGAGGTCTCCGCCAGTTCCAGGGCCTTCTCGGCCTGGGTGATGTTGAGCCGCGTGGCCGGGATCACCTGCTCCGAGTCGGTGAGCTCGTCCAGCGAGACCTTGGCTTCGAGGGAGATGGACTCGCGAAGCTGGTCGATCGCGATGCGGCTGTCCCTCAACTGGCTCGACGCCTGGGCGATCTGCCCCCGGGTCCGCCACCCGTCGAAGAGGGGCATGCGGAGGAACACCCCGGCCGCCCAGACCTCCCGGTTGGCGTTGAGGTTCTCGAAGTCCTCGGAGGCATACCCGTAGTCGGCCTGGAGGGTCACCTCGGGCTTGTCCCCGGCGCGGGCTATTTCCAGGTCCTTCTCCGCGATCTGCTGGTTGACGCGCAGCGCGGCGAGTTCGGGGCGCCGCTCGATGGCCCTCGCCGTGACCTCCTCGAGGCTCAGGGTTTCGAGCGGCAGGTACTCCAGTTGGCCTTCGGGCTCGATCGGGGCGCTCTGGTCCCTGGCGAGCAGGTTGTTGAGACGCGCCTGGGCCTGGCGCACGGCGTTCTGCGTCTGGACGACCCGGGGCTCGGCGTTGGCTACGTCGACCCGGGCACGGATCACCTCGAACTCGTTGACCACCCCGGCGTCGAACCGCTTCTGCGCCACGTCGAGCTGCCGCTCGCGCTGGGCAAGCGTCTCGGAGGCGACCTCCACCAGGCGATTGGCGAGGAGGAGGGAGTAGAACGCCTCGTGGACGCGGAGCTTCACCTCCCGCTCGGTGGAGGCGACCTCTCGGTCGCCCCGGGACAGGCTTGCCACGGCGATGTCGATGGAGTTGGCGACCCGCCACCAGCTGAAGAGCAATTGGTCGAGGCTCGCGCGGACGCTGTAGTCGTTGGTGGGTTCCGGCGAGATGAAGCCGTCGAGCCGGTCCAGGATGGTCTCGTCGTAACGCCGCAGGTAGCTCGACTGCAGTTCCACCTGGGGGAACCGCTGGCTGCGCACCTCGGTCACCTGGCCCCGGAGCCGGGACAACTGTTCGCGGGAGCGCAGGACCTGGTAGTTCTTCTCCAGCGCCTCCGTGACCGCCTCGCCGACCGTGATCCGCTCCACGGGTTGGGCGCCGGCGGGGAGCGTCGCGAGGAGGGCGAGGGCAACGAGGATCGCTTGCAGGGGTTTCATCGTCGTTCGCTCCGGAATGGGCCGAAGATGCAAGTCTGTGGAAGGCCGGGTCGCGTCAGAGGATACTCCGCAGGCGTTCCAGGACGTAGTCGACGTCGTCCTCGGTCGTGGAGCGGCCGAGGCTCCAGCGGATCGCGCCCGCCGAGCGCTCGGGGGTCAGGCCCATGGCGGCGTGCACCGGCGACGGCTTCGCGTCGGCCGCGTGGCAGGCCGACCCCGTGGACGCCGCGACCTCCGGGAGCCTCCGGAGGAGGTCCGCGCCCCGAACGCCCGCGAAGGAGACGTTCAAGGTGTTGGGGAGAGTCTCGGTGGGGTGTCCGTTGCGCACCACGCGCTCGCCGAGCCATTCCTGCAGCGCGTCCCAGAACCGGTCCCGGAGAACCCGCACCCGTTCCCCGTCGGGACGCGATGCGGCCAGGGCGCAGGCGGCGCCCAGCCCGATGGCCAGGAGCGGGCTCTCCGTGCCCGCGCGCCTCCCACCCTCGTGGGGGGCGCCGTGCAGCAGGGGAGCGAGGGGGGTTCCCGAGCGCACGTAGAGTGCGCCCACCCCCTTGGGCGCGCAGAACTTGTGACCCGCCACCGTGAGCAGATCGACTCCGAGATCCTCGACCGCCACGGGGATCTTCCCCACCGACTGCGCGGCGTCGCAGTGCAGCAGCGTCCCCTCGGCGCGGCACACCCGGGCGATCTCGGCGATGGGCTGCACGGTGCCCACCTCGTTCTGGGCGTGCATCACCGTGACGAGGAGCGTGGAGGGCGTTACAGCCCGGGCGACGTCGTCGGGGTCGACCCGGCCGGTGGAGTCGACGGGCACCTCGGTGACCCGCGCCCCCTGGGACTCCAGCCATCGGCACGGTTCCGCCACCGCCGGGTGCTCCACGGCCGACGTCACGACGTGGTCGCGGCCGCGCTCGCGGGCGAACCACACCCCCTTGATCGCCGCGTTGTTGGCCTCGCTCCCGCCGCTGGTGTACACGACCTGGTCGGTCTCGCACCCGAGCAGCCGGGCCACGTGGCGTCGCGACGCCTCCACGGTGACGCGCGCGGGTCTGCCTGCCCAGTGGTCGCTCGAGGGGTTGCCGAAGGCCTCCCGCAGGAACGGGCGCATCGCCTCCGCCACCTCCGGAGCCAGGGGCGTGGAGGCGTTGTGGTCGAGATAGACTCGCTTGGGCTCCACGGTCATCCTCCTCGCCTCCGAAGCTCAGGGGCCTTCGGGCGGCTGTTCCGGGCCCAGTCGCTCGATGTTCACCCCGGAGAGCGCCCGTGTGGGGCACGCCGTTTCGCACTGGCCGCAGGCCGCACACCGCTCCGCGGAGAATGCGACTTCCATAGTCTCCCGTTCGACGGCCAGGGCGCCGGTCCGGCACACGGCCGTGCAGGCGCCGCAGTGGACGCAACGTTCCTCGTCGCGGCTGATGTTCTCGGCGATGGGCGTCACCTCGACCCCGGCCGCCTCCAGGTACCCGATCCCCCGCGCCACCTGCTCGGGCTCCCCGCGGAGCTCGAGGATCAACCGGCCCTCCAGGCGGGGGAGGATCTTGGCCTCCAGGATGTTGAACACCAGGTCGAACTCCCTCGCCAACCGGTAGATCACCGGCTGGTACATCACCTCGGGCCGGAAGACGAGCAGCACGTTCTTCGACGTTTCCATCCCCATCCTCGATTCCTTCCAGTTCCTTCGCCTTCGCTCCGGTTTCCGCCTCTCCTCCCCCTGTCACGAGGCGAGGGGAACGAGCTCCACGGCGCCCATCGCGGCGAGCCGGTCCCCGAGGATGGCGACGGCGCCGAGCACCCCCGGAACCGCCATCGCCCAGGATATGGCGGGCTCCAGGTCCGCGGAACTCCGGATCCGGTTTCCCAGGGCCGTGGCGACCGCGTCCGCGAGGGCGGGGTCCCGAGCCACCACCGTGGCGGCGTCGGCCCGCCCGAAGCTCAGGCTCGGCCCCACGGTTCCCGACGAGGTGCAGATGCCCACAGGCGTATCCTCCGGCGCAAGCCGGAGCCCGACCCTCCCGCTCAACGGCGAGGGGCCGGCGAACAGACCGATCACCGACTCCTCCGCCACGTCCGCGTAGACGTCCCCTCCGTTCTCCACCAGGACCTCCCGGGTCCAGCGCCGCAGCGCCCGACCCACCTCGCCGGCCACCGCCCCGGCGACGGCCGCCAGGGGGCCGACGCCGGCACGCCGGCCCGCCGCGTACATCGTCGCCACCACCGCGGGGACCCCGGCCGGAGCCTCGAGCGGTTCCAGGGCGGTCGCGAAGGCGGGGCGCGCGGCGACGTGGTCCTCGATGTGGCCGCGCACCGTGCGGAGCACGGTCAGGGCCTCGCGGGACAGATCGCGATCGGCTCGGATGTAGAGATCGCTCGTGCCGATCCGTGCCTCGAATGCCACCCGCCCCCGCGGCGCCGCCCCGAAGCTCCGGTAGGCCCGTTCCTGGTAGGCGAGGCCGTTCAAACAGCCGGCTCCGGGACCGACCCCGTCCACGGGACGGTGGGAAGCGGCAGTTGGGGTTCCCCGAGGAGGAATCGCCCCGCCGCGATCCATTCCCGCAGCGTCGTCGCGATCTCCCGGGCGCGGGACACGCTGGAAAGGGGAGAGGCGGGGATCTCCCGGCCGCGCACCTCGACCCGGCCGGATTGGAGCGCCTCGTAGGTGACCTCTCCCAGCGGTTGGCCCTCTCCCTGGGGGTAGTCCCGACCGTAGTCCACGACGGGGCAGGTGATCTCGGCGTTGGAGACGCCCGTGAACCACGCCAGTTCCTCGTTGAGCACGGGGATGGGAACGCCGATGCCAACCATCAGGCTCGTCCCGTACCCGACCAGGCTCGCGCCTCGCAGGAATCGCGGCCCCATCTCCTTGAGGTTGCCCACGACCATCAGGGTGCCGGCCCCGCTCCGGGGCACGCCCCGCGCGTTCCGTGGAGCGGTTGGCGCGTGCTGGGTGCCCGCCCACGCGACCGCTCCCACCGCCCCGCCCAGGAAGATACGGGTCCCGGTGCCCAGGGTCCAGTAGTAGGGATCGTTGAGCAGGGGACTCAGTTCGCCCGCCGACGAGAACGTGGCGTTGGCCATGCGGGGCCGGAGCACGCCCATGTAGGTGTAGATGGTCCGGTCCGAGAGGTTCACCGCGCAGTTGTAGTTCTGGTAGGCGTTGCGCGGGTTGACGAGGGTGGCGTCCCGGAGGTCCTGGAGCCTCACCTCGGCACGGTGCTCCCGGAGCGGGTAGCAGTCCGTGCCGTAGGAGACCGCCCGGAGGGCGACCTTGTGCCCCGCGACCAGTTCCTCGATCACGTGGCCCCCGCCGTACTCGAAGCGTCCGGGGTGGACCCGGTTGAGTGGATCGTCCTCCCGCACCTGGGTCGCGCCCACGTAGCAGTCCACCGCGGCCACGCCCGCGTAGGCCTCCACCTCGTTCAACCAGACCCGCGAGGCCTTCATCTTGGGCTTCGTGTGCCCGAAGTTCAGGAAGGCGCCGGACGAGCACATGGTGCCGAAGGTCCCTGTGGTGACGACGTCGACCTTCCGCGCCGCGGCTTTGGGTCCCTCGGCCCGCACGACCTCCACCATCTCCTCGGCCGTGACGACCACCGCCTTGCCGGAGCGGATCTTGGCGTTGATCTCCTGGATCGACTTGGTGGGGGCCGGCATGTCGGCCATGGGTTCCTCCGTGGGGTACGGGAGTCGGGGACGGGCGGCGGACGGGCGAAAGTTTCTCGCAGCGAGGCGCGCAGGTCTAGTGGTTCCTCGGGTTTCCGGGAGTTGCCCGGAGGCCCCGGTCCCGCATGAACGAGAGAACACTGTTTTGAGAATACAATCACAAGAAATGCGCCGACTGGGATTGCCCTCAATAGTGGAGGAAAAATAGCGTTATTGTTCACAAACATTGTTTTGCAAATTGCGTTGACTGGACCCATGTCGCCTGCTATTACCCTCTTCGGACACGGCTCGAGTGCGCGCGGTGTCGCGCGGGAGGTGACCGCCATGGCCAAGGCGTTTCTCACGGACACGACGCTGTGCATCGGGTGTCGCGGGTGCCAGGTGGCCTGCAAGGAGTGGAACGGCCTGCCGGCCGAACCCAACACCTTCTGGGGCTCCTACGAGAACCCCAGGGAGCTCACGGCCCGGACCTGGCGGAAGGTCAAGTTCTCGGAACCCGAGGACGGGCCCCTGCGCTGGACCTTCCTGAGCGACACCTGCAAGCACTGCACCGACGCGAGTTGTCTCACCGTGTGCCCCACCGGCGCCATCCATCGCACCGACTGGGGGGCCGTGGTGGTGAACGACGACCGGTGCAACGGTTGCCGGTACTGCGTCTCCGCGTGCCCCTTCAAGGTGGTGGACTTCGACGCCGAGCGGGGGCGGGTGGCGAAGTGCACCTTCTGCCGGGACCGGGTGGAGCAGGGGCTGACGCCGGCCTGCGCCGCGGTGTGCCCCACGGGCTCCATCGCCTTCGGCGAGAGGGGGGAGATGCTGGCGCGGGCGCGCACCCGCCTCGGCGAACTCTGGGACCAGGGAACGACCCGGGCGCGGCTCTACGGAGAGAAGGAACTGGCGGGCCTCCAGAACCTGTACGTCCTCACCGAACCCCCGGAGGCCTACGGCCTGCCCCGGCAGCCCCGTCACTGCGTAGCCACCGTCTTCCCCGGTTCGGTGTGGAGCATCGGCGCGGCGGCCGCCGTGGGGTTGGCGGCCCTCGTCGCCTTCCGCGAACGCGGCCCGAAGGAGGAGTGACCATGGGACACATTCCGCAGTGGGGGATGCACATCGTGTGGTACTTCTTCCTCGGCGGCATCGCGGCCGGAGCGTACTTCGTCGCGGCCCTGGCGGACGTCTTCGGGGACGACGGAGACAAGCCGGTGGTGCGGGCGGGGTACCTCGTCGCCCTGCCCCTCGCGATCGTCCTGCCGGTGTTCCTGACCCTGGACCTGGGCACGCCCGGCCGGGCCTTCAACATGTTCCTCGCCTTCAAGCTCCAGTCCCCCATGTCCGTGGGCTCCTGGGCGCTGCTCGGGTTCGGGCTCTTCGCGGCCGCCTCGGCCGCCCTGGTGGTGCTGGAAGACCGGCTGCCCTGGGCCTCCGGGGTGCGCAGACAGGTCGGGGTCGCGGGGGCGCTGTTTGGGTTCTTCATCGCCAGCTACACGGGGGTGCTCCTGGGCACCACCAACCGTCCCTTCTGGGGCGGGAGCAACCTGCTCGGCGGGCTGTTCCTGGCCTCGGCCGCCTCCACCGGGGTGGCGGCCATCGTGCTGCTGCTCCAGGCGCGAGGCTCCCTGGGTTCCCGCCTCTGGGAGAGGCTCCGGACCCTGGACGAGGTCATGCTGGTGCTCGAGGTCGTCATCCTGGCCGGCTTCCTGGGGCTGCTGGGGGACGCCTCGGCCCCGGTGATCTCGGGTCGCTTCGCCCCGATCTTCTGGGGCTTCCTGGTCCTCGGTCTGGGGGTGCCCTTCGCCCTGCAGTTCGGGATGACCTTCTTCCGCGGAAAGGTCCCGGTGACCCGCGGCACCGTCACCCTGTCGGCAGCGCTGCTCCTCGCCGGGGGCTTCGCGCTGCGCTACCTCGTCGTGGTCGCCGGGCAGGCCTGAGGGCCGCGGCGGGCGTGGCTTCCGTGCCGAGAGGAGGTTGTCATCCATGAGCGTGACGAGAAGGGACTTCCTGCGGATCACCGGTGGCGGGCTGGTCGGGTCGGGCCTCGGGACCGGCCTGGCGGCGAGCGACGCCCGGGCGGCGTCCTTCAAGCTCGAGACCGCCACCAAGACGGCGAGCATCTGCCCGTACTGCTCGGTCGGGTGCGGGATCTCCGTGTACTCCGAGGGGGGCGAGGTCGTTCACATCGAGGGCGACCCCGAGCACCCGATCAACCGGGGCACGCTGTGCCCCAAGGGTGCGAGCATCCACCAGCTCAGGAACAACCCGAAGAGAGTCACCAGGCCCCTGTACCGGGCCGCGGGTGCCTCGGAGTGGAAGGAGGTCTCCTGGGAGTGGGCCGTCGGGGAGATCGCCCAACGGGTGAAGAAGGCCCGGGACGACTCGTTCGAGACCCTGAACGAGAAGGGGCAGACGGTGAACCGGACCCGCGCCATCGCGAGCGTGGGCAGCGCCGCCCTCGACAACGAGGAGGCCTACCTCCTGCAGAAGTTCATGCGCGGCCTCGGGCTCGTCTACATCGAGCACCAGGCGCGTCTCTGACACAGCTCCACCGTCGCCAGTTTGGCGGAAACGTTCGGTCGGGGAGCGATGACGAACCACTGGATCGACATCCGCAACGCGGACGTGATCCTGGTGATGGGGGCCAACCCCGCGGAGAACCACCCGGTGAGCTTCCAGTGGGTGATGGAGGCCCGGGAGCGCGGCGCCAAGCTCATCGTGGTGGACCCCCGCTTCACCCGTACCGCGGCAGTGGCGGATCTCTACGCCGGGCTCCGCTCGGGGACGGACATCGCCTTCCTCGGGGGGATGATCAAGTACATCCTGGACAACGGCCTGGAGCACCGGGACTACGTGGTGAACTACACCAACGCGTCGTTCCTCGTGCACCCGGACTTCCAGATGCCCGGCGACCTGGACGGGGTCTTCTCCGGCTACGACGCGGAGAAGCGGTCCTACGACAAGGCCACCTGGGCGTTCCAGATGGACGCTGCCGGGAATCCCCAGAGGGACCCGACCCTCGAGGACCCCCGCTGCGTGTTCCAACTGCTCAAGAAGCACTACGGCCGCTACGACGTGGCCACCGTGAGCTCCATCACCGGCACGCCGGCGCGCAAGCTCGAGGAGGTCTACGAGATCTACGCGTCCACCGGGAGGTCCGACCGGGTGGGGACCGAAATGTACGCGATGGGGTGGACCCAGCACACCGTGGGCACCCAGAACATCCGCACCATGGCGATGATCCAGCTCCTCCTGGGCAACGTGGGGCGGGCCGGCGGGGGCGTGAACGCGCTGCGCGGGGAGTCCAACGTCCAGGGAGCCACGGACCACGCCATCCTCTTCCACATCCTGCCCGGCTACCTGCCCACGCCCCCGGCGGACCTCGCCACCCTGGCCGAGTACGCGGAGAAGTTCACCCCGAAGACCAACGACCCGAAGAGCGCCAACTGGTGGGGCAACCGGGGCAAGTACATCGCGAGCTACCTCAAGGCGATCTACGGAGAGAACGCCACGGCCGAGAACGACCTCGCCTACCCCTGGCACCCGAAGCTCGACCCCGGGGTGAACTACTCCTGGCTGTTCCTCATGGACAAGATGTTCGAAGGCCAGTTCAAGGGTTTCTTCGCCTGGGGGCAGAACCCGGCCTCGTGCACCTCCAACGCGGGCAAGGTCCGCAAGGCCATGGCCACCCTCGACTGGATGGTGGCGGTGAACCTCTTCGACAACGAGACCTCGAGCTTCTGGAGGGGGCCGGGGGTGAACCCGGCGGACGTGAAGACCGAGGTGTTCCTCCTCCCGGCCGCGGTCTCCTACGAGAAGGAGGGCTCGATCACCAATTCGGGCCGGTGGGCCCAGTGGCGCTACAAGGCGGTGGATCCGGCCGGCGAGAGCATGGCCGATGCCGAGATCCTCAACGAGCTCTACTTCGCCCTCGTGGGTCTGTACCGCAAGGAGGGGGGAGCGCTGCCCGAGCAATTGGTGAACCTCACGTGGGACTACGGCCCGAGGGACGCCGGCGGCAAGGTGGAGCGGGTGGACACGGCCCTCATCGCCCAGGAGATCAACGGGTACTACTGGACCGAACCGAAGGTCCGGGCCGGTCTCACCGAGAACTTCACCAAGCTCCAGGCCGACGGATCGACCTCCAGCGGCAACTGGCTCTACTCCGGGAGCTTCACCGCCGCCGGCAACATGATGGCCCGCCGCGGCACGGAGGACCCCACGGGCCTCGGCATGTACCACAACTGGTCGTGGTGCTGGCCCGTCAACCGCCGGATCCTCTACAACCGGGCCTCGGTGGACGCCGAGGGCCGCCCCTACGACCCGCGACGGGCCGTGATCGCGTGGAACGGCGAGAAGTGGGTCGGCGACGTCCCCGACGGGGGATGGCCGCCGATGGCGACGGAGAAGGGCAAGCTCGCCTTCATCATGAAGCCCGACGGGGTTGCGAGCCTGTTCGGACCCGGCCTTCGGGACGGGCCCTTCCCCGAGCACTACGAGGCACTGGAGTGCCCGGTGCCCGGCAACCTGATGAGCGGCCAGCGGATCAACCCCACCATCAAGCTGTGGCACGGGCCCGGGGGCGGGAAGGAGGAGGACGTCTTCGCCAGCTGCGACGCCCGCTTCCCGCTCGTGGCCACCACCTATCGGGTCACCGAGCACTGGCAGACCGGGGTGATGAGCCGCAACACCCCCTGGCCGAGGAGACCCGCTCATGCTCCAGCCCGGCGCCATCACGCAGCTCCTGCTCTCCCAGGCCGCGCCCGCGGCCCCCCTCGAGACGACGCTCGGGAGGCCGACCGTCGCCTCCATCGCCT
>CAZGRT010000297.1:0-1529 GCA_964528225.1 uncultured Thermodesulfobacteriota bacterium
GTGCCGCTGGTCTGCGGGGGCACGGCGCTCTACCTGAAGGTGCTCCTCGAGGGGCTCGCTCCGGGACCGGGCCGGCACGAGGGGGTCCGCCGGGAGCTCGAGGGCCGCTGGGACGCCGGGGAGCGCGCGGAACTGCTGGAGGAGTTGCGGAGGGCCGACCCGGAACTCGCGGCCCGCCTGCACCCCAACGACCGCACCCGGATCCTCCGTGGCCTCGAGGTGTGGCGGGTCGGCGGGAGCCGGTTGTCGGCGCTGCAGCGCGAGCACGCCTTCGCCGAACGCCCCTACGAGGCCCTGCGGCTCGGGGTGGCGGTGGAGCGGGGCGAGCTCCACCGGCGGATCGACCGGCGGGTCGACGCCATGCTCGAGGCAGGCTGGGTGGAGGAGGTCCGGGGCGTGCTCGACCGGGGTTTCTCCATCGAGTGCCCGGGCCTGCAGGGCATCGGATACCGCGAGCTGTGTGCCGTCCTCACCGCCGGGGGTGACCTGGCGGAGGTGGCGGCCTCGATCCGCAGGGCCACGCGCCAGCTCGCCAAGCGGCAGCTCACCTGGTTCCGCCGCATGGAGCTCTCCTGGGTCGCCTCCGGAGACGTCGGCGCCGCCCTCGACCTCGCGAAAAACTTCTTGCAACGGCCCCTTCGGCCGCTATGATAGCCGCGGCGACGGAACGCCTGTCCTTTGCATTGCACGTTTTCGAAGGGGGTCCCCCATGGCGAAGACCAAGATCAACATCCAGGACCAGTTCCTCAACAACCTGCGCCGCGAGAAGGTGGACGTGACGGTGCGGCTGGTGACGGGGGAGGAGATCGGGGGGTCCCTCAAGGCCTTCGACAACTTCTGCGTGGTGGTGCGCACCGGCGGGAACTACCACCTCATCTACAAGCACGCGATCGCGCATATCCGCCCCTTCGAGGCCCTGAAGAAGTTTGAGGCCATCTACGAGAACTTCTAGGGTTCCCGTGCGCGGCCTGGGCGCCGCGGCCCTCCTCCTGGGATCGCTCCTGCCGCTCCTCCCCCGGCCGGCCCTCGGGCTGCCCGTGTCCGTGGAGGTGCGGGTGCCGGACCCGGAGGGGAACCTGGCCGTGGCGCGGCGGCGCGCGCTGGGCCTCGCCCTGTCCCGGGCCGTGGAGACGGTCGTCTCCCGCCACGTGCCCGCGGCGGAGGTCGCCGAGCGCCGGCGCGACCTGAGTTCGATCTTCTTCTCCCAGCCCTCGCCCTTCGTGCAGCGCTACGGCATCACCTCGGAGGGCTACTCCGGGGAAGACCTCGTGCTGTCCCTGGACGCGGACGTCTCCCAGCAGAAGATCCTGGGGGAGCTCCGTGCCCGGGGTTTCACCGCGCGGGTGCTGCCGGCCCGGCCGCGGGTGCTCGTGGCCGCCCTGGGCGGGCCGGAGGCGGCGGAGGCCCTTGGGCTGATTTTGGCTGCTGGGCCTCCAGGAATTCTCCTTTTGTGGAGAACAGGTGTCATTCTCTCCAATTCCTTATGTTTTCCCAGATGAGCCTCCCTCTGTTGACACCCTCAGGGCTAC
>CAZGRT010000298.1:0-1847 GCA_964528225.1 uncultured Thermodesulfobacteriota bacterium
ACCCTGGTGGTCCGGGCGGCCCGACGGGCCTGGGAGACGGCGGGACACGGCGGGGGTGCGGCTTGAGCCCCCCGGAGAAGATCGTCGTGGCGCTCCGCGTCAACGGGGCGGCCCACCAGGTGCTGGTCGCACCCGAGCGCACCCTGCTGGAGGTGCTGCGGGAGGACCTGGGCCTCACCGGGGCCAAGGAGGGGTGCGGCGTGGGCGCCTGCGGCACCTGCACGGTGCTGCTCGACGGGAGCCCCGTGCGCTCCTGCCTCACCCTGGCGTGCGAGGCGGAGGGGTGCGAGGTCCTCACCATCGAAGGCCTGGCAGACACCTGGCCGGATCGCGCCGAGGGGGAGCTCCACCCGATCCAGGAGGCCTTCGTGGCGCACCACGGCATCCAGTGCGGCTTCTGCACGCCCGGCATGATCCTGTCCGCCAAGGCGCTCCTCGACGAGGTCCCGGAGCCGACGGAAGCCGAGGTCCGCGGGGCCTTGTCGGGCCAGGTCTGCCGCTGCACGGGCTACGCGAAGATCGTGGAGGCGGTGCTCGCGGCGGCCCGCGCGCTACGGGAGGCGAAGCCGTGAAGGCCGGACGGGTGATCGGACGAAGCATCCCCCGCCGCGACGCGCGCCTCAAGGCCACGGGCGAGGCGCGCTACACGGCGGACGTGAGCCTGCCCTTCATGCTCCACGCGGCCGTGCTGCGCAGCCCCTACCCCCACGCCCGCATCCGCCGGCTCGACACCACGCCGGCCGAGGCGCTCCCGGGCGTCAGGGCCGTGGTCACGGCCGCGGACGCCTCCGGGGTGAAGTGGGGCGTCTTCCGGTACACGCGGGACCAGGAGTTCCTGGCCCGGGACGTGGTGCGCTACATCGGCGAGGAAGTCGCGGCGGTGGCGGCCGAGACCGAGGAGATCGCCCGGGAGGCGGTGTCCCGGATCGCGGTGGAGTACGAGATCCTGCCGGCGGTCTTCGACCCCCTCTCGGCCATGGCGCCCGACGCCCCCCGCATCCACGACCACGCGGAGCGCAACGTCAACATCCACGTGCCGATCCACGTGGGCGACGTGGAGGCGGGTCTCGCGGCGTGCGAGTACGTGCACACCGAGCGCACCGAGAGCGACGAGGAGAGCTACTTCATGACCGAGCCCTACGCCGTGGTCGCCCACTGCGACCGCCAGGGCACGGTCGAGGTGTGGATGCCCAACGCCAGCCCCCACACCAAGGCCAAGG
Organism: uncultured Thermodesulfobacteriota bacterium; assembly: GCA_964528225.1. GTDB lineage: Bacteria > Desulfobacterota > Deferrisomatia > Deferrisomatales > JACRMM01 > CAZGRT01. The sequence continues at coordinate 1,221 of CAZGRT010000298.1, forward strand.
GGTTGGCCAACGCCCTCGAACTGCCCGTGTCCAAGGTCCACGTGCGCCACGTGGCCGTGGGCGGGGCGTTCGGGGGGCGCAGCGACATGTTCCCCGGCGAGTACATCGCCGCGCTCCTCTCCCGCAAGACCCGCCGCCCCGTGAAGCTCGCGTACACCCGGGAGGAGAACTCCATCGCCATCCGCCAGGGACACTCCATGGTGGTGGAGAGCACCTTCGGCTTCCGCGAGGACGGCACGCTGCACGCCGCCGACGTGACGGCCTACATGGACGGGGGCGCCTACTCCTCCACCGGTCCCATCGCGACCAGCGTGCCCTTCCTCTGCTTCGAGCAGACCTACCGCGTGCCCAACGTCCGCTACAACGGGTACCGGGTGTACACCAACAAGCCGATCCGGGGGATGATCCGCACCCACGGCCGCGCCTGGGCGTGCAACGTGGACATGCAGCTCGACCTCGCCGCCAAGGCGCTGGGCCTGGACCCCGTCGAGATCCGGCGCCGAAACGCCCTGCACGGGGGGGAGTACACCCCCACCCGCAGCTACATCCCGGTGATGGCGAGCGCCGAGACCATCGACGCGGTGGCCGCGGCGAGCCGCTTCCACGAGAAGTGGGGCAGGCTGCCTC
>CAZGRT010000299.1:0-6310 GCA_964528225.1 uncultured Thermodesulfobacteriota bacterium
CGGCGACGTGGTGTGCATCTACGTCGCTGTCGGGCAGAAGCGCTCCACGGTGGCCCAGGTGGTCGCGAAGCTCAAGCAGTACGGCGCCATGGACTACACGATCGTGGTGGCCGCCACCGCCTCGGACCCCGCGCCGCTGCAGTACATCGCCCCGTTCTCGGGCTGCACCATGGGCGAGTACTTCCGCGACAACGGCAAGCACGCGCTGATCATCTACGACGACCTCTCCAAGCAGGCGGTCTCCTACCGCCAGCTCTCCCTTCTCCTGCGGCGTCCGCCGGGCCGCGAGGCGTACCCGGGCGACGTGTTCTACCTCCACAGCCGCCTGCTGGAGCGCGCCTCCAAGCTCTCGAAGGACGCCGGCGGCGGGAGCCTCACGGCCCTGCCGGTGATCGAGACCCAGGCGGGCGACGTCTCGGCCTACATCCCGACCAACGTCATCTCCATCACCGACGGGCAGATCTTCCTGGAGAGCGACCTGTTCTACTCGGGCGTGCGGCCGGCCATCAACGTCGGCATCTCGGTCTCGCGGGTGGGCGGCTCGGCCCAGATCAAGGCCATGAAGAGCGTGGCCGGCACGCTGCGGCTCGACCTGGCGCAGTACCGCGAGCTCGAGGCCTTCGCCCAGTTCGGCTCCGACCTCGACAAGGCGACCCAGCGGCAGCTCGCCCGCGGCGCCCGCCTGGTGGAGATCCTCAAGCAGGACCAGTACACGCCCCTGCCGGTGGAGAAGCAGGTCCTCATCGTCTACGCGGCCACCAACGGCTTCGTGGACAAGTACGAGGTGTCGCAGCTGCGGAAGTACGAGGAGCAACTCTACTCGTTCTTCGAGGCGAAGAAGGCCGACGTCCTGGAGACCATCCGCACCAAGAAGGTGCTGGACGACGACCTGAAGGCGAAGCTCAACGAGGCCCTGCAGGAGTTCGACAAAGCCTTCGTCGCGGACTGACCGCCGGAGAGTGTGAGGGATGCCGAACCTCAAGGACATCAAGACGCGGATCGAGAGCGTCAAGAGTACGCAGCAGATCACCAAGGCCATGAAGATGGTCTCGGCGGCGAAGTTCCGGAAGGCCGAGGAGGCCATCGTCCAGAACCGCCCGTACTCCGACAAGATGCTCGAGGTGCTGTCGAGCCTGGCGCTGCGCACCGAGGAGGAGGCCCACCCCCTCCTGGAGCGGCGTGACCCGAAGAACGTCTGCCTCGTGGTCTTCACGTCGGACCGCGGGCTGTGCGGCTCCTTCAACGGGAGCATCCTGCGCAGCGTGGAGCGGTTCCTGCGGGAGAAGGGCGGGCAGTACGAGAGCGTGCGCCTCTACCTGGTGGGGAAGAAGTCCCGGGACTTCTTCCGCTCGCGCAAGGTGGAGGTGATCGGGGAGAAGGTGGAGCTGTTCGGCAAGGTCTCCTACGAGCAGGCCCAGGAGATCGGGCGGGAGATCGTCGACCGGTACACCAACCGGGAGCTGGATCTGGTCTACATGGTGTACAACGAGTTCCGCTCGGCCCTGTCGCAGCAGGTGGTGTACGACCGCCTCCTCCCGGTGGAGCCGCTGCGGGTGGACCCGGAGACCTCGACCACCGAGTACCTCTACGAGCCCGACGGGGTGAGCATGCTCAACTGGGTGCTCCCCCGGTACGTGGACGTGCGCTTGTTCCGGGCGCTCCTGGAGAGCACCGCGAGCGAGCACGGGGCCCGGATGACGGCGATGGACTCCGCCACGAACAACGCCAGCGACATGATCGACCGGCTGACGCTCAAGTACAACCGGGCGCGGCAGGAGACGATCACGAAGGAGCTGATGGACATCGTCAACGGCGTGGAGTCGATGAAGTAGTCGCCCGACGACCTTTTTCGGCTGGGCCGTCCCGGGGACGCGCCCCGCCGTCCAGGAATGCGAAGACGCGGCCGGAACGCTAGAGGAGGCCAGAAGCCCATGAGCGAGAACGGGAAGGTTTCACAGGTCATCGGTGCCGTCGTGGACGTGACCTTCGAGGGCAAGCTCCCCGAGATCTACACGGCGCTGCGGGTCTCGAACCCCAGCATCTCGGACAAGGAGTGGAACCTGGTGCTGGAGGTTGCGCAGCACCTGGGCGAGAAGACGGTGCGGACCATCGCCATGGACTCCACCGAGGGTCTCGTGCGCGGGCTGCCGGTGCTGAACACCGGCGACATGATCACCATGCCCGTCGGCCGCGAGGTGCTGGGCCGGATCCTCAACGTGGTGGGCGACCCCGTGGACGAGGCCGGGGAGGTCCCGACGAAGAAGCGGAGCCCCATCCACCGCCAGGCCCCGGAATTCACGGAGATGAGCACCGAGATGCAGGTGCTCGAGACCGGCATCAAGGTGGTCGACCTCCTGGCCCCGTACCTGCGGGGCGGCAAGATCGGCCTGTTCGGCGGTGCCGGGGTGGGCAAGACGGTGCTCATCATGGAGCTGATCAACAACATCGCGAAGCAGCACGGCGGCTTCTCGGTGTTCGGGGGCGTGGGGGAGCGCACCCGCGAGGGCAACGACCTGTGGGTCGAGATGAAGGAGTCGGGCGTCATCGACAAGACGGCGCTGATCTACGGGCAGATGAACGAGCCCCCGGGGGCCCGCGCGCGTGTGGCCCTGTCGGCGCTCACCGTGGCCGAGTACTTCCGCGACGAGGAGGGGCAGGACGTGCTGCTCTTCATCGACAACATCTTCCGCTTCACCCAGGCGGGTTCCGAGGTGTCGGCGCTGCTGGGCCGGATCCCCTCGGCCGTGGGCTACCAGCCCACCCTGGCCACGGAGATGGGCGAGCTGCAGGAGCGGATCACGACCACCTCCAAGGGGTCGATCACGTCGGTGCAGGCGATCTACGTCCCCGCCGACGACCTCACGGACCCGGCGCCGGCCACGGCCTTCGCGCACCTGGACGCCACGACGGTCTTGTCCCGGCAGATCGCCGAGCTCGGGATCTACCCGGCGGTGGACCCCCTCGACTCCACCAGCCGGATCCTCGATCCCCGGGTCGTGGGCGACGAGCACTACGCCGTGGCCCGGCAGGTCCAGGAGATCCTCCAGCGCTACAAGGACCTCCAGGACATCATCGCCATCCTCGGCATGGACGAGCTCTCCGAGGAGGACAAGCTGGTGGTGTCGCGGGCCCGCAAGATCCAGCGGTTCCTGTCGCAGCCGTTCTTCGTGGCCGAGGCCTTCACCGGCACCCCCGGCAAGTACGTGGCGCTCAAGGACACCATCCGCGGGTTCCAGGAGGTGGTGGACGGCAAGCACGACGAGCTGCCCGAGCAGGCGTTCTACATGGTGGGCGGCATCGAGGAAGTGGCGGAGAAGGCCAAGCGGCTCGAGACGGCCGCCTAGGGCTCGGAGGGCTAGATGGCGCAGGACAAGATCCGACTGGAAGTCGTCACCCCCTCGCGTCAGCTGGTGAGCGAGGATGTGGCCGAGGTGACCGCCCCGGGCGTGGACGGCGAGTTCGGGGTCCTCACGGGCCACACGCCGTTCCTCACCATGCTCGGCGTGGGTGAGCTGATGTACAAGATCGGCCCCGAGGAGCGGTTCCTGGCGGTCCGGCGGGGCTTCGCCGAGGTGAAGCACGAGAAGGTGACGGTGCTGGCGGAGGAGGCCGAGTTCCCCGCCGAGATCGACCTCAAGGCGGCGGAGGCCCTCAAGGCGGAGGCCGAGGAGGCGCTCCAGGCCTACTCCCGCGAGTCCAAGGAGTACCTGGAGGCCGAGGCCAAGATGGAGCGGGCCATGAACCAGATCCACGTGGCCGGCCGGCGGCGCTGACCGCACGGCCTCACGCACGGAGACAAACGGGCGGCCCATCGGGCCGCCCGTTCCCGTCTCGGCGTCGGGCCGGCAGCTAGTCCCCCTCGGCCTCCCGGACGACCTCTCCGCGCAGCTTGGGTCCCTTCTCCCCCTCCACCACCGAGAAGCGCACGCCGAGGACCTTCGGCTGGGCCAGCCGCCGCTGGACCTCGGCCCGGATCCGCCCCCGGAGCTCCTCCGGCGAGGGGGCGCCGCCGCGGTCGCCGAGGGCCTTGGCCACGGCGCGCTGGATGCGGTCGACGTAGCGGTTCAGGATCCGCTCGTCCTCCAGGGACGCCCGGTCGAAGAGGCACGAGGACGAGCCGTTGTCCTCCGGACCGGCATCGCGCGTGCGGCTGTTCCGCATGTCCACCAGGTGGCGCACCTGCGCCTCCAGCGCCTGGAAGCGATGGGCCAGGCCCTGGGCGCGGAAGCGCTGCACCGTGGCGGTCCAGGGGTGGCGGGTCGCCCCCATGATCTCGCGCTGGACCTCGTCGTGCAGGGAGATCGGCTCGCCCCGGCGCTTGCCGGCGAGGAAGAGGTCGTACTCGCGCTTGAGCCGGTCGATCTTCCGGGAGAGCTTGTCGAGCTCGTCGATCGCCACCCAGTCCCTCAGCAGGTGCAGACGGCCGTGGGCGCGTCCCCCTCGGCGAAGGGAGAGATCGCCCGCAGGCGTTCGATGATCGGGGGAAGCTCCCGCACGACCAGGTCGATCTCCTCCCGGGTGTTGAACCGGCTCAGGCTGAACCGGATGGACCCGTGGGCGTAGGTGAAGGGCACCCCCATGGCGCGGAGCACGTGGGAGGGCTCCAGGCTTCCCGAGGTGCAGGCCGACCCGGAACTCGCGCACACGCCGAGCTCGTCGAGGAGCAGGAGGATGGCCTCCCCCTCCACGAACTTGAAGGCGAGACTCGTCGTGTTGGGCAGGCGCTCGACCGCGTGGCCGTTGAGGCGCGCGTCGGGGATGGTCTCGAGCAACCCTTTCTCCAGGCGGTCGCGCAGCTCCCGCACCCGGGTGTTCTCCTCCTGGAGGTTGCGGCCGGCCAGTTCGCACGCCTTGCCCAGGGCGATGATCCCGGCGGCGTTCTCCGTGCCTCCCCGTCGGCCCCTCTCCTGGTGGCCGCCGATGAGGAAGGGCCGGAAGGGGGTCTTGCGCCGGACGTACAGGGCGCCGATGCCCTTGGGGGCGTGGAGCTTGTGCCCGGAAAGGACGAGGAAGTCCGCCGGCAGCGTCCGGACGTCGACGGGGAGCTTCCCCACCGCCTGCACCGCGTCCGTGTGGAAGAGGATCCCCCGCTGCTTGACGATCTCGGCCGCCTCCTGGACCGGGAAGACCGTGCCGGTCTCGTTGTTGGCGTACATGATGGAGACCACCGCGGTGTCGTCGCGGAGGCTCGCGCGCAGTTCGTCGAGGCTGATCATCCCCTCGCCGTCCACTCCGAGGAGGGTGAGGTGATAGCCCTTCTTCACGAGGTGGTTGACGAGGTTGAGCACGGCCGGGTGCTCGACCTTGGTCGTGACGATGTGGCGCTTGTCCGGCTGGGCCTCCAGCGCGGACCGGATGGCGGTGTTGTCGCCCTCGGTGCCGCAGGAGGTGAAGACCACCTCGATGGGCTCGCAGCCGATCAGGGCCGCCACCTGCTCCCGGGCCTCCGCGAGCCTGCGGCCCACCTGGCCGCCGAAGGTGTGCATGCTCGAGGGGTTCCCGTAGAGGTCGCAGAAGTACGGGCGGATCTCCTCGAATACGGCCGGGTCCACGCGGGTGGTGGCGTTGTTGTCGAGGTAGATGGGCGCCATCACTGAACCTCCACGACCTGGATGTCCGGGTCGACGATCTCCTTGAGGCGCGCCTCCACCCCGCCCTTGAGCGTGAGCTGGCTCGACGGGCAGTGGGTGCACGTGCCGCGCAGGCTCACGTACACGGTGCCCCCGTCCACGTCCACGAGCTCCAGGTCGCCCCCGTCGGCCTGCAGGTTGGGGCGGATCTCCTCGTCGATCACCTTCTGGACGAGCTGGATGCGCTGCAGGTTCGTGAGTTTGCGCGGGGCTGCGGCGGGCGGGGCCTGGCGGGCCTCCCGGGCGCCCCGCACCTCGGCCAGGATCTTCTCGATGTCGGGCAGGCAGCGCTCGCACCCGCCCCCGGCCTTGGTGTAGTGGGTCACGTCCTCGACGCTGCCCAGCGCGTTCTCCTCGATGGCGCGGCGAATCTGGACGTCGGTGACGCCGAAGCACTCGCACACCACGTCGCCCTCGAGCTCGTGCTTGGGGGTCTCGACCCCGCGGTAGTTCGCGATGGCGGCCTCCAGGGCCTCGCGGCCCATGACGGAGCAGTGCATCTTCTCCTTCGGCAGCCCGCCCAGGTACTCGGCGATGTCCTTGTTCGTCACCTGGAGCGCCTCGTCCAGGGTCTTGCCGCGCACCATCTCGGTGAGCGCCGAGCTCGACGCGATGGCGCTGCCGCAGCCGAAGGTCTGGAACTTGGCGTCGACGATCCGATCCTCCTCGATGCGCAGGAA
>CAZGRT010000300.1:0-5726 GCA_964528225.1 uncultured Thermodesulfobacteriota bacterium
CGGGGGTGGATGCGGTCATCACCGTCGGCGTGGACCCGGCGGACAGCCGGGCGGCCGTGGCCCTGGCCCAGGCCCATGATGGGGTCTGGGCGACGGTGGGGGTGCATCCCCACGACGCCGCGGGCCTCACGACCGGCGTGCTGGACGACCTCGCCGACCTGGCCCGATCGCCCAAGGTGGTGGCGTGGGGGGAGACCGGCCTCGACTTCTACCGCGACCGTTCGCCGCGGGAGGTGCAGGGGCGGTGGTTCCGGGAACAGGTGGTCCGCGCCCGGGAGTTGGGGCTGCCGGTGGTGGTCCACGACCGGGACGCCCACGAGGAGTCGTTGAAGATTCTCCGGGAGGAGGCGAGGGACGGGCTCCGGGGCGTCTTCCACTGCTTCTCCGGGGACGAGGCGTTCGCCCGGGAAGTGCTGGGGCTCGGGTTCCACCTCTCGATCCCGGGGACGGTCACGTACCCGCGCAGCGAGGCGCTCCGTCGGGTCGTGGGCTCGGTGCCCCTCGAGCGGCTGCTCCTGGAGACCGACTGCCCGTTCCTGGCTCCCCAGCCCGTGCGGGGCCGCCGGAACGAGCCGGCCTTCGCGGCATACACGGCGGCCGAGGTGGCCCGGTTGCGCGGCCTGGAGGTGCGGGACGTAGCGCGGGTCACCAGCCGCGCCGCCCGGGAGCTCTTCGGTGTGGGAGAGGCGGGAGCGGCGCGGGTGGCGTACCCCATCCGGAAGAGCCTGTACCTGAACGTCACGAACCGGTGCACGAACCGCTGCGCGTTTTGCGCGAAGAATCGCTCCTTCGCGGTGAAGGGCCACGATCTCCGGCTGGAGGCCGAGCCGACCCGTGGGGAGATCCTCGCCGCGGTGGAGGACGAGGGCGACCTGTCGAAGTGGGAGGAGGTCGTGTTCTGCGGTTTCGGCGAGCCCCTGCTCCGCCTCGACGACGTGCTGTCGGTGGCGAGGGAGCTTCGCGCCCGGGGGGCGAGACGCATCCGGGTGAACACGGACGGGCTGGCGAGCCTGGTGCACGGGCGCGACGTCGTGGCGGAGCTGGAGGGGGTCGTGGACGCGGTCTCGGTCAGCCTGAACGCGCCCGACCCGGAGACCTACGAGCGGTTGTGCAGGCCGGGCCTGCCGGGGGCCTACGAGGCGGTCCTGGCTTTCCTGAGGGGGGCGGGGGCGAGGTTGCCCGAGGCGACGGCCACGGTCGTGGCCGTTCCAGGACTCGACCTCGCGGCCTGCCGTCGTCGGGCCGGGGAGCTCGGAGTCGGGTTCCGCGAGAGGGAGTACGACGAGGTCGGTTGAAGGGGGCGGGCTCCGGGGTGGTGTTCCCGCCGTGTCGAGACGGAGGTCGATTCCATGAGTCGTTCGCCGATAACCCGGGAGGGGTACGCGCGCATCCGCGAAGAGCTCGAGAGGCTCAAACGGGAGGACCGCGTCCACATCATCAAGGAGATCCAGGCGGCGCGGTCCCACGGGGACATCTCCGAGAACGCGGAGTACCACGCGGCCCGGGAGAAGCAGGGCTGGATCGAGGCGAAGATCCGCGATCTGGAGACCCGCCTCGCGAGTTCCGAGATCGTGGACGTCGTGGCCGGCGCCAAGGAGCGGGTGGCCTTCGGTGCGCACGTGAAGCTGTGCGACGCCGAGACGGGCGAGGAGAAGGTCTACCACATCGTCGGGCCCCACGAGTCGGACGTGGACCTCGGGCGGATCTCCATCACGTCCCCGCTGGGGCGCGCGATGATCGGCAAGGAGGTCGGGGACGAGGTGGTGGTCAAGGCGCCCGGCCGCACGATCGAGTACGAGGTCCTGGAGATCTTCGATTGAGCCGCCCGCACGGCGGCCCCGATGGCGTAGGAGGATTGCGATGAGCGCACCCGTGTACGAGACCGCTTTCCCGGACCTCCCGCTCGTGAGCCGGGGCAAGGTCCGCGACATCTACGACCTCGGGGAGCACCTGCTGATCGTTACGTCGGACCGCCTCTCGGCCTTCGACGTGGTCCTGCCGACCCCCATTCCCGGCAAGGGGGAGGTGCTCAACCGCCTCTCCGGGCACTGGTTCCGCCGCACCGAGGACATCGTGGCCAACCACGTGATCGCGGACGCGGTGGAGGAGTACCCGGCCGCGGCGCGCTGTCACGCCGAGGTCCTCCGAGGCCGGAGCATGCTGGTGCGCAAGGCCAGGCCCCTGCCCGTGGAGTGCATCGTGCGCGGGTATCTCTCCGGGTCGGGCTGGAAGGAGTACCAGCAGAGCGGGACGGTCTGCGGCATCGCGCTGCCGAAGGGGCTCCGGGAGTCCGACCGCCTCCCGGCACCGGTGTTCACGCCCTCGACCAAGGCCGAGATCGGAGACCACGACGAGAACATCCCGTTTTCGGAGGTCGAACGGGTCATCGGGGCGGACCTGGCCCGCCGGGTGCGGGACCTGGCGTTGGCCGTGTACGAGCGTGGGGCGAGCGAAGCCGCCTCTCGGGGCATCCTCATCGCCGACACCAAGATGGAGTTCGGTCTTCTCGACGGGGAACTGATCCTCATCGACGAACTGCTGACCCCGGACTCGTCGCGTTTCTGGCGCCGGGAGGCGTACCGCCCGGGGGTGGCCCAGGAGAGTCTGGACAAGCAGTACGTCCGCGACTACCTCTCGGGCCTGAAGTGGGACAAGAAGGCGCCCGGCCCGGAACTCCCCGCCGAGGTTGTGGCCGAGACCTCCCGGCGTTACCGGGAGATCCTCGACATCCTGACCCGATCCTCCTGACCGGAGGCGGAGGCCGCGTGCACCCTGGAGCTGCCGTCGTCGCCGGCATCGACTTCTCGGCCATCTCGGCCGCCGTGGTCGCCCAGGCCGTGCGCTGCGCCGACCGGCTCGGGGGCCCCTGCCGCGTGCTGCACGTGGTGGACGTCTTGGAGGAGGGGGCGGAGGCGGCGCTCCTGCTCCCGGCACTGCGTCGGCGGGTGGCTGCCGAGCGGCGGGAGGCGGAGGAAGCGATGGCCGCCCTCGTGGCGGGTTTCGGGAGAGGGCCGGTCGAGGTCGTGGCCGAGGTGGCGGAAGGCCGGCCGGCACAGCGGCTCGTCCGGGTAGCCGTCGCCGAGCGGAGTGCACTGGTCGTCGTGGGAGGGAGCCCTCCCCAGCGGATGCTCGGTGCGATCGCCGAGAAGGTGGTCCGGATCGCCCCGGTGCCGGCGCTCGTGGTGCGTCGTCCGCCGCCCGAAGGTTATCGGAACCTCTTGGCCGCTGTGGACTTCTCCCCGGAGGCGGAGCGGGCGCTGGAGGCGGCGTTGGGGCTCGTGGAGGATTCCGGCCGCGTGACCCTCTGGCACGCCGTGGACCCCCGGGGGGCCTCCGGCGTGGAGGATTTCACCGAGGCCGCCCGGGACCTGGAGGCTCGCCTGCGTGACTGGGCCGCTCCCGTTCTGGGCCCTCGCGAGGCCCGGGTGGTGGTGGTCGAGGGGAGGCCCCGGAAGGTGCTGCTCGAAGAGGTGGTGTCCCGGGATGCCGACCTTCTCGCGGTGGGTTGCCGCGGCCGTGGGCGCATCCGACGTCTCCTCCTGGGGTCGGTTGCCGAAGCGGCGGTCCGGTGGGCCGCGTGCGACGTTCTGGTGGCCGGGCGCCGGGCGACCCCTGGGCCGGGGCAGTGACGCCGGGGCGCCGTCTGCTCCGCGTCCTGCGGCTGCTGGTGCTGGTCCCCACCGCGATGGCAGGAATCGGTTTCGGGTGTCTGGCGTTGGTCGGGCCCCGGGACCTCGCCCTGAGAGCGTGGGCCGGTGCGACGGCATGGGCCTTGGGCCTGCGGATCCGCCGGTGCGGTGCGAGGCCGCCGCCCGGGTGCCTGGTCGTCGCGAACCACGTGGGCTACCTCGACATCCTGGCGCTGGGCCGCGTGCTGCCCGGCTCCTTCCTGGCCAAGTCGGAGATCGCGGGCTGGCCGCTGCTGGGGTTCCTCGCCCGCTCGGGGGGCTCGCTCTTCGTGGAGAGGGAGCGGCCGAGGGCCATCCGCCCGGCCATCGGCGAGGTCGTCGCCCGACTGGAGCGCGGCGGGCGGGTTCTCCTCTTCCCGGAGGCCGGCGTGGAGGGAGACGGCACGACCCTCGGGGAGTTCCGTCCCATGGTGTTCGAGGCGAGCGTACTCTCCGGTCGGCCGGTGCTGCCGGTGGCCGTGCGGTACACCGTTCCGTCCGATCCCCGGGTCTGGGCCTGGATCGAGGAGCCCGACCTGTGGCGTCACCTGTGGCGCCGCGTGCTCCCGGCCGGCTCGATCCACGTCGAGGTCCGGGTCGGCGATCCCATCGTCCCCGGTCCCGGGGAGGACCGCAAGTCCCTGGCGCGCCGGGCCAGGGACGCGGTGCAGGAACTCCTCTCCCACGCCCCCGGCTCGCTCCCGTGTGAAGGAGGAAGCCCGTGAAGGATTCCCGCGACGCACTGGCCGGAGCGGCCACGCTAGACCAGGCCCTCCGGGACCGGGTCCGCTTGTCGGGGTCGAAGACGTGGTTGACCCTCTACGCCAAGGACCGGGTGTCCTGCTCCCTGAGCTACGCGGATCTGGAGGAGGGAGCTTCGGCATGGGCGTCGCACCTCGCTGCCCGCGGGGTGACGCCCGGCGACCGGGTCCTCATGGTCCTGCCGACCGAGCGGGTCTTCTACGAAGCATACTGGGGGATCCTCCTGGCGGGGGCGGTGCCGGTTCCGGCCTATCCCCCGGTCCGGTTGAGCCGAATGGAGGACTACCTCCAGTCGCTCGTCGGGCTTGCGCGAAACTGCGGGGCGGAGGTCCTGATCACCAACGAGTTGGTGCGCCCGCTGATCCGGCCGGCTGAGGAATCGCCGGGCCTCCGACTGCGCTTCGTCGTGCCCGGGGAGCTGGGGGCCGGCGCTCCACCGCCGCAGATCTCCGTGAGGGGGGAGGACCTGGGCCTGCTCCAGTACACGTCCGGGAGCACCGGGGCCCAGAAGGGCGTGATGTTGAGCCACGCCAACCTCCTCGCCAACCTCCGGGCCATCGGGAAGGGCGTGGATCTCCGCGAAGGGGACGTCGCGGTCTCGTGGCTCCCCCTCTACCACGACATGGGCCTCATCGGGCTCATGCTGGGCTCCCTCTATTGGGGCGTCCCGCTGGTGGCGCTCTCCCCGGTGGACTTCCTGCGCCGCCCGGTGCGCTGGATGCGGCTGATGTCGGCCCACCGGGCGACCGTGTCCGCCGGGCCGAACTTCGCGTACAGCCTGGTGGCGCGTAAGGCGAGGCCCGAGGACCTGAAGGAACTGGACCTGTCGTCCTGGCGCGTGGCGCTGTGCGGGGCAGAGCCGATCCACCCCTCCACCATCGAGACCTTCTGCCGGAGGTTCGAACCGCACGGCTTCCACCCCGAGGCGTTCTTCCCGGCCTACGGACTGGCGGAGAACACGCTGGCGGTGTCCTTCTCGGACCTGGGGAGCCTGCCCCACGTGGAGCGCCTGGACGCGCGGATCCTGGAGGAGGAGGGGCGCGCGGTGCCCGTGCCGGCCTCGGAGGAGGCGCGCGCCATCGTGAGCGTGGGCCGCCCTCTCGACACCGTCGAGGTGGCGGTTCTGGGCGAGAAGGGGGAGGCACTGCCCGAAGGCTTTCGCGGCGAAGTGGTGGTGCGCGGTCCGTCGGTCAGGGCCGGGTACTACGGCAACGACGAAGCGACGGCCCGCGCCCTGGAGGGGGGAGGGCTGCGGACCGGGGATCTGGGGTTCGAGCTCGATGGCCGCCTCTACAT
>CAZGRT010000301.1:0-3745 GCA_964528225.1 uncultured Thermodesulfobacteriota bacterium
TTCGCCGCGTGCTTCACCGCCTCCACGGCCTGCTCGAACACCTCGTCCGGACTCTTTCGGAGCTTGTGCTTCATGTGGATCGGCGAGGTCGCGAGGAAGGTGTGGATGCGGGGGTTGGCACCTCCCTTGAGGGCCTCCCAGGCGCGGTCGATGTCCGCGAAGTTGGCCCTCGCGAGCCCCGTGACCTGCACCCCCCGCACCCGGTCGGCGATGAGCTTCACCGCCTCGAAATCGCCGGGGGACGAGATCGGGAACCCTGCCTCCACCACGTCGACCCGCAGCCGCTCCAGGGCCTGCGCCACGCGGAGCTTCTCCTCGGTGTTCATCGAGGCCCCGGGCGACTGCTCTCCGTCGCGCAGGGTGGTGTCGAAGATGATCACGGTTTCCATGGTCACCTCGTGAAACGTGAGATGTGAAGCGTGAGACGTTGGGGGAGAAGGCCGTTCCGTTTCACGTCTACCCTTTCACGTCTCACGCCCTCAGTTCTTCGTCTTGTCCACCAGGCGCCCCTCCTTGAGCCAGGGCATCATGGCGCGCAACTTCTCCCCGACGGCCTCGATGGGGTGCTCGCGGCCCTGCCGGGCGAGGGCATTGAACGTGGGGCGGTTGGCCCGGTTCTCGAGAATCCACTCCCGTGCGAAGGCGCCCGTCTGGATCTCCCCGAGGATCTTCTTCATCTCCGCCTTGACCGACGCGTCGATCACCCGGGGGCCCCGGGTGAGGTCCCCGTACTCCGCCGTGTTCGAGACGGAGTAGCGCATGTTGGCGATGCCCCCCTCGTAGATCAGGTCCACGATCAGCTTCACCTCGTGCAGGCACTCGAAGTACGCCATCTCCGGGGCGTACCCGGCCTCGACGAGGGTCTCGAAGCCCGCCTGGATCAGCGCGGAGATCCCTCCGCACAGAACCGCCTGCTCCCCGAAGAGATCGGTCTCGGTCTCTTCCTGGAAGGTGGTCTCTATGATGCCGGCCCTTCCGCCCCCTATCGCCGTCGCGTAGGCGAGGCCCATTCCCAAAGCGTTCCCGGAGGGATCCGCGGCCACCGCCACCAGGCAGGGGACTCCCTTGCCCCGCTGGTACTCCGCCCGCACCAGGTGCCCCGGCCCCTTGGGCGCCACCATGAAGACGTTGACGCCCTTCGGGGGAGCCACCTGTCCGAAGTGGATGTTGAAGCCGTGGGCGAACGCCAGGTAGTCGCCCTCCTGCAGGCCGGGGGCGATCTCGCTGCGGTAGACATCCCCCTGCAGCTCGTCGGGCAGCAGGATCATGATCACCTGAGCCTTGGCGGCCGCCTCGGCGGTCGGGAGGACCTTGAAGCCCGCCGCCTTGGCCTTGGCCGCCGAAGAGCCGTCCGGACGAAGCCCCACCACGACGTCGATGCCCGAATCGCGCAGGTTGTTCGCGTGGGCATGCCCCTGGCTCCCGTAGCCGATCACGGCCACGGTCTTTCCCTTGAGCAGGTTGAGGTCCGCGTCCTTCTCGTAATAGATCTTCATGGGGTCTCCTTTCTGGAAGACGAAAACCAAATCGTTGTCGGTGGCGCCGTCAGGCCCGGGTCCCCCGCGGCATGGCGACCTTGCCCGTGCGCACCACCTCCCGGATTCCCAAGGGGGCCAGCAACTCCATCACGGCACGGACCTTCCCCTCGTCGCCCGTGATCTCCACCGTATAGCTCTTGGCGGAGACGTCCACCACCTTGCCCCGGAAGATGTCCACGAGCCTCAGGATCTCGCCCTTCGTCTGCTCGTTGGCGTTCACCTTCACGAGGACGAGTTCCCGGTCCAGGTACTCCCCCTCCTGCATGTCCGTCACCTTGAGGACGTTGACCAGCTTGTGGAGCTGCTTGATGATCTGCTCGATGATCTGGTCGTCCCCCCGGGTCACGAGGGTGATCAGGCTCACCGTCGGATCCTGGGTCTCCGCCACCGACAGGCTGTCGATGTTGAACCCGCGACCGCTGAACAGACCGGCCACCCGCGCCAGCACCCCGAACTCGTTCTCCACCGTCACGGAAATCGTGTGCTTCATGTCCGCCTCCTAGACGAGGAGCATCTTGCTGATGGGGGCGCCGGCCGGAACCATGGGGTACACCCCCTCCTCCGGATCCACCCGGAAGTCCATGATCACCGGCCCGGGATGGGCGAGCGCCTGGCGGATGACCGGCACCACCTCCTCCGGACGCTCGGCCCGGAGCCCCAGGGCGCCGTAGGCGTCCGCGAGCTTCACGAAATCGGGCGCCACCTCCATGCGGGTGTGCGAGTAGCGCCGGTCGTAGAACAGCTCCTGCCACTGCCGCACCATCCCGAGGAACCCGTTGTTGAGGATGGCGATCTTCACCGGCAGGTTGTACTGGACCGCCGTGGCCAGTTCCTGGATGTTCATCTGGATCGACCCGTCCCCGGCGATGTCGATGACGGTCCGGTCCGGGAACGCGGCCTGGGCCCCCAGCGCCGCGGGAAAGCCGTACCCCATCGTGCCCAGGCCCCCGGAGGTGAGCCAACACCTCGGATGGTCGAGCGAGAAGAACTGCGCCGCCCACATCTGGTTCTGGCCGACTTCGGTGGCCACGATGCACTCGCCCCCGGTGACCTCCCGGAGCTTCTCGACGACGAACTGCGGCTTGATGCGGTCGGGGGTGTGCTCGTAGGCCAGCTTGTGCGCTTCCCGCCAGCCCGCGATCTCGGAATGCCACTCCGAGAGCACCCGGTCGCGGTTCGCCCACTCGTCTCCCTGCACGAGACCGAGCATCTTCTTCAGGACGTGCTTGGCGTCCCCCACGATCGGGACGTCCACCCGCACGTTCTTCGAGATGGAGGTGGGGTCGATGTCGATGTGGACGATCTCCGCGCCGGGGGCGAACTCGTCGATCTTGCCCGTGACGCGGTCGTCGAAGCGCGACCCCACGGCCAGGATCAGGTCGCAGTGGGTCATGGCCATGTTCGCCCGGTAGGTGCCGTGCATGCCGAGCATGCCGAGGAAGAGCGGGTCCGAGCCGGGGAAGCACCCCAGCCCCATGAGGGTCGCGGTCACGGGCAGGCTGAGGTGGCGGGCCAGGTCCGTCAGCTCCTTCGCCGCGTTGGAGAGCACCACGCCTCCCCCCGCGTACACGATGGGCCGCTTCGCCTCGTGCAGCACCTTCAGGGCCTTCTTGATCTGCCCGATGTGACCCTCGTAGGTCGGGTTGTACCCCCGCATCTTCGCGAACTCGGGGTACAGGTACTCGGTGCGGGCCACGATCACGTCCTTCGGGAGGTCCACGAGCACCGGGCCCGGCCTGCC
Source organism: uncultured Thermodesulfobacteriota bacterium (assembly GCA_964528225.1). Lineage (GTDB taxonomy): Bacteria > Desulfobacterota > Deferrisomatia > Deferrisomatales > JACRMM01 > CAZGRT01. Next base: position 3,280 of record CAZGRT010000301.1, read on the forward strand.
CGAGCGGGCCAGGAAGAACGCCTCCTTGATGATCCGGGCCAGGTCCCGCACGTCCTTGACCAGGAAGTTGTGCTTGGTGCAGGGGCGGGTGATGCCGACGATGTCGGCCTCCTGGAAGGCGTCGTTCCCGATCAGGTTCGTCGGCACCTGGCCGGTGAACACGACCACCGGCACGGAGTCCATGTACGCCGTGGCGAGCCCGGTGACCGTGTTGGTCGCCCCCGGGCCGGACGTCACCAGGGCCACCCCCACCTCTCCCGAGGCCCTCGCGTACCCGTCCGCGGCGTGCACGGCGCCCTGCTCGTGGCGGGCCAGGATGTGCCGGATGTCGGAGTGGTACAGCACGTCGTAAACGTTCAATACCACGCCTCCGGGATACCCGAAGATCGTGTGCACCCCCTCCTTCTTCAAGCTCTCCACCAGGATCTCCGCGCCCGTGAGTTCCACTTGCCTCTCCTCGTCGTGG
>CAZGRT010000302.1:0-2905 GCA_964528225.1 uncultured Thermodesulfobacteriota bacterium
CGCCTCCTCCAGTCCGACCGCCCAGCCGACCGAGACGAACACGGGCCGCACGGACGTCCGCGTCCTCAGGGCCGCGCCCACGACCTCTCCCCGGTCCACCAGGGGGGTCCACTCGCCCCTCTCGGAGCCCGGCTCCCGGTAGGCCCCCACGAGCACGTCCTTGGCCACGCCCACGGTGGGGCACCCCGCCGCCCGCCCCACCGCGCACGCCGCACCCCACCGCCGCGGGTGCGCACGCCCGTGTCCGTCGACGAGGAGGACGTCCGGGGGCTCCCGCAGGCTGGCAAGGGCGCGGACGATGCCGGGCGCCTCCCGCTCGCCGAGGTGTCCGGGGCGGTAGGGAGCGGGCACCGGACCCCGGAAGAGGCAGGAATCGAGGAGGATGAAGCCGGGCTCCTGGAGAACGACGACCGCGGCGCAGAGTTCCCGGTCGCCGGCCGCGTACCCGACGTCGGCACCCCCGAGCCGCAGCGGGGGCGCCGTCACCGGACGACGGCCGAGGCCGCCTGGGAGAAAGGATTGGTGCGCACGGCCAGCGAGTACAGGTAGCTGTAGCTGGCCTTCAGGTAGCTCATGTGCTCGAGCCACTGGCGGGTCAGGAGCGGGTACACCCGCTTCGCGTCGCCGGCCAGGTGGTTTCGGTCGGTCTCGGGCAGGTCGGAGAAGCCGGGCCGGCTGGCGAGTTCCTCCTTCAGGTGGAACACGGCCCGCAGGAGGTCGGTGAAGGCCTCGTGTTCCACCAGGTTCGGGTTCTCGAGGAGGCGGAGCAGCAGGTCGCGCCGTGCCGAGAGGAACTCGTGGAGCCGGTCCAGGGGGACCCGTTCCGGGTCGAGGCGGAACTCCCGGGTCTCGACGGCCCGAGCGGCCGCGCCGAAGTCGGCCCTGCTCCAGTCCGGCCGGATCGCCAGGGTCGCCCGGAGTTCGGGTAGGTCCGGGTCGCAGCCCGCCAGGATCCGCAGCAACTCCGTGCCGATCTCGCTCAGGAACAGGCCGATGGCCATGCTCAGGCGCTCCCGGCGCAGCCGCTCCTGCCGGCGGACGAGGAGCAGTTCGGTGGCGTTGGCGAACACCCCGAGGAAGGTGCCCACCCCGACGACGATCAGACCCATGGCGAGGAACTTGCCCCCCTCGGTGCGCGGCGTGATGTCGCCGTACCCCACCGTGGCCACGGTCACGACCGTGTAGTAGAGCGAATCCACGAACGAGTAGCGCTCCAGCCACATGAAGCCGGCCGTGCCCGCTACCAGGACCCCGGTCAGGACGGCTGCGAAAAACCTCAGCCGGTAGACGATCGCATCCATCTCCGCTCCCGGGCCTTCGCCCTTTCGCGCGCCGGCTCCGGCCAGCCCCTCACGGCGCCCCCTGCCGGCCGCGCCGGTACAGCTCCAGGTAGCGCTGCGCCGAGGCCTTCCAGGAGAAGTCCCGCCCCATGGCCCTGCGCCTCACCGGCGCCACCCGCCGGGGCTCGGACAGGAAGGCCCACGCCCTGCGAAGCGCCGCTTCCAGTGCCTGGGGAGTCGCCTCGTCGAAGAGGAAGCCGACGCCGCCGGGCTCCGCCACGTCGGTCACGGTGTCGGCGAGGCCCCCGGTGCGCCGCACGACGGGGAGGCTCCCGTAGCGCAAGGCGATCATCTGCCCGAGCCCGCAGGGCTCGAACAGGCTCGGCATGCAGAAGAGGTCCGAACCCCCGTAGACCCGGTGGGCGGCGGGGTCGTCGAAGCCGATCCGCGCCGCGACGGTTCCCGGATGGCGGGCGGCGAGGTCGGCGACGGCCGTCTCGTAGCGCGCCTCGCCGGTCCCCAGGACGACCCACTGGAGCCCCAGGTCCTCGAGGACGGGCTCGAGGCCCAGCAGCAGGTCGATCCCCTTCTGCGACACGAGGCGGTTGACGAGTCCGACGACGGGCCTGCCGTCTCGAGGCAGGGAGAACTCCCGCTTCAATGCGTGCCGGTTCTCCCTCCGCCCCACGGTGCGCCGGACGGAGTAGCGCGCGGGCAGGTGGGGGTCCTCCTCCGGGTCCCAGGCGTCCACGTCGATGCCGTTCAGGATGCCGTGGAGCGCCGCCGCCCTCTCCTGGAGCACGCCCTCCAGCCCCCACGCGAACTCGGGCCGGGTGATCTCCCGGGCATAGGTGGGGGACACCGTCGTGAGGAGGTCCGCGTACACGAGGCCGGCCTTGAGGAAGTTCACGAGCCCGTAGAACTCGAGCCCCAGGTGCGTGAAGTGGGTCCAGGAGACCCCGAGGGAGGGGAGCACCGACGCCGGGAACAGCCCCTGGTAGGAGAGGTTGTGGATCGTGTGCACGCGCAGCGCCGCCCCGAGGGCGGTGTCGCCTCCGTAGTGCTCGGGCGCGCGCAGCAGCAGCGGCACGAGCCCGGTCTGCCAGTCGTGGCTGTGGACGACGTCGGGTGCGGCTTCGAGGCGCTTGCCGGCCTCGAGCGCCGCGAAGGAGAAGAAGGCGAAGCGCTGGGCGTTGTCCGGGTGGTCGCCTCCCGCCCCCCCGTAGAGGCCCTCCCGGTGGAAGTACGGAGGGTACCGGACGAAGAGCACCCGCACGCCGTCGGCGCCCCGCGCCTCCAGAACGTCGGCCGTGCGCCACTCGCCGTCCACCTGGGCGCGAACCTCGACCCCCGTGGGGGAGAGCCCGAAGCGCGGCGAGTCCATGGCCGGGAGATGGGGCAGGATGACCGTGACCTCGCACCCCAGCCGGCCGAGAGCGGCCGGGAGCGCCCCCAGGACGTCCCCGAGACCGCCCACCTTGGAGAAGGGCGCCATCTCGGCGCCGACCATCCAGACCCTCATGCCTCAGCCTCCCGCCATGGCCCGCCGGGCGGGCCGCTTCGTCGGGGGAGAACTTACCCCAGACGCCGGCCCCGGTCCACGGACGCCCCCGCGGCCCCCGCAG
>CAZGRT010000303.1:0-8231 GCA_964528225.1 uncultured Thermodesulfobacteriota bacterium
TGGACCTCTACCGGCTCGACTCGGGCAAGTCCTCGGTGGTGGAAATCGCCGTGCGGGAGATCCACAAGGACACGATCCCGAAGATCGTGGCCGAACTCAAGGCCCGGGCCGGGACACCGTAGGGGCGACCCCCAGGAGCAGTGACCGTGGACGTGGAGCGGTGATCCTTCAAGGCGCCGGGAACTCCGGGCAGGGCGGGAGGACGTTCGTCCTCCTCCACGGCGCGGGCGGGGACCATCGCCTCTGGGGGGACGTGCGGAGCCGCCTGGAGGCCGCGGGGGTCCCGGCCGTGGCGCTGGACCTGGCCGGCCACGGCCGGAGCGGGGGACCGGCCAGGGACACGGTGGCGGCCTCCGCGGACGACGTGGAGGAGACCGTCGCGACCCTGCAGGTCGGGGAATGGGCCGTGGCCGGGCACTCCCTCGGAGGCGCGGTGGCCCTCACCCTGGCCGCCCGCCACGCTCCCGGCCTGCGAGGCGCCGCCGTCGTTTCGAGCGGGGCTCGGCTCCCCGTGGATCCCATGATCCTCCGCGGAACCATCGAGGCCTTCTCCTGCACGGTGGAAAACCTGGCGCGGTTCTGCTTCGCCCGCGGAACGCCCGAGAACCTCCGGCGGGATGCGGCGCGGCTCATGGCGGAGGCCGGCCCCCGGACGCTGCACGCCGACTTCACGGCGTGTGCCGGCTACGCGGTTTCGCCCGCCCTGCTGGGGGCCATCCGCATCCCCGTGGAGGTCGTGTGCGGGGAGGCGGACGTCCTCACGCCCGTGGCGCTGTCGGAGGAGGTGGCCGGTGCCGTGCCGGGTGCCCGGCTCGCGCGACTCGCGGGGTGCGGGCACATGCCGCCCGTCGAAGCGCCGGGGGAGCTCTGCGAGGCGCTGGCGGCGCTGTGGGAGAGGTCCTTCCCCGAGGCGGCGCCGTGATCTTCTTCCCCTTCGCAGTCCTCTTCGCCTTCCTGCTGGTCGGCCTGCTGGCGGTGGCCTTCGTTCTGGTGCAGGTGGGACTGCTGGGAGCGGCGTTCACCCGGCTGGGCCTGGCGCCGGGGGCGGTTCCCCTCCTGCTCCTCGCGAGCCTCCTGGGCAGCGGGGTCAACATCCCGGTCCGCAGGATCGAGAGACCTTGCAGACCCGTCCAGAAGGACCTCATCGGCCTGCCGTTCCGATTCCGGTTCGCCGAACCGGCCTGCGGGTCCCACACGATCATCGCCGTGAACCTCGGCGGAGCCGTGATCCCGACCCTCCTGTCCCTCTACCTCCTGGGCCGCGCCGGGATGCCCTTCGCCTACCTGGCGGCAACGGCTGCGGTGGCGGCCGTGGTCCACTGGAAGGCCCGCCCGATACCGGGGTTCGGGATCGCGCTACCCCTGTTGGTGCCGCCCCTCGCCGCAGCACTCGCCGCCCTGCTCTTCGTACCGCAGGAGTCGGCGCCGGCGGCCTACGTGGCCGGGACCCTGGGATGCCTGATCGGGGCGGACCTCCTCAACCTGCCCAGGGTCGCGGCCCTGGGCGCCCCGGTGGCCTCGATCGGAGGCGCCGGCACCTTCGACGGCATCTTCCTGGCGGGGGTGATCGCGGTGTTCCTGGCGTGAGTACGGCAGCGACGCGGGGGGCCGGCGGAGGAGATCGGGGGGGAGGCCCGGCTCAGCCCTCTCCCCAGTCCTCGTCGAGGAATCCCCGCTCCTCCATGAAACGATAGTTCGCCGCGACGATCCTCTCGATCACTTCCTTCTCGATTCCCCGGTTGCGCTGGATGAAGGACACCGCCGCCGCCTGGTCGTACTGGCCTTCGCTGGCATCGAGAAGGTCCGCGTTGCTCCGCTTGAGGAATTCGAGTTCCGCCTGGCCTTCCTCGTCGAGGTCGGCGTCATCCAGCAGCCCCAGGCACCCGAGGTAGTCGAATTCGGCCTCGAGCACCGTGGCCACCGTCTTCACGTCCACTCCCGTGGCATCGGCGATCTCGACGACGGCCTCGAGAGGGTCGTAGCGGGCCACGGCGTCGTCGAGGCTCACGGGGTCCCCCCCGGCGAGGACAGGCGCGCCTGGTACACCTGCCGCCACCGTTTCTCCGAGCGTTCCGCGCCGCCCTGGGCAGTGAACACGAGGAGCAGGTCGCTCCCGTCGAGCCTCACGAAGGGGTCCGCGTTCAGTTCCGTGCCGGTGGCCAGTTCCTCCACGGGAGCGCCCTCGGCGAGTGGCACCCAGACCAGCGGGTTCATCCGGTCGGCGTCCTCCCGCACGGCGAACAACCCGTCGCCCGCGGGCGACCAACGGGGGCCTCCGTGGGTCTCCGGGAGCCCTGCCTCCAGGACCCGCCGGGGCGCCCCGCCCCCGGCCGGAAGCACGTACAGGTCGGCGCTGCCTCCGCCCGCGTCCCGGGAGTAGAAGGCGATCCATCTCCCGTCGGGCGAGAAGCTGGGGGCCAGGCACGAATCCTTCCATCCGGGGGTGAGATCCCGCGTCTGGCGCCGCAGCGCCGTCTTGCGCCTCTCGGGGTCCCGCTCCGCGGCGGCGGAGCGAGCGTCTTCGATCCGGTACAGGTGGTCTTCCGACCCAAGGTGACCGACGAAGACGAGGCCGCGGGACTTCGGGTCCCACGCCGGGTACATCTCCGAACCGACGGGCTCGAACGTCAGCCGGATCGTCGGATCGGCCTCGGCGAAGAAGTGGTACAGGTAGATGTCTCCCTGGCCCGTGCGGCCGGAGGAGAACGCCAGGAACTCGCCGTCGGGGCTGAATGCCGGTTGGGCATCGTTCTCCGGGTGGTCGGAGAGGAAGCGCCGCCGGCCGGGCTCCACGAGGTAGATGTCGAAGTTGACGCTCGCCGCGCCCCTGCGAACCGCGAGACGGGTCGCCGCCACGGCGAACCGGGCCCTGCCCCGCTTCGGGGGCCCCCACGTGAGGTGCTCGCTCACCGGTTGGCCGCCGGGACCCTGGAGTTGAAAGGGGTCGGCGTCCCGGGAGGAGAGCACGGGGGCGGCATCGGCGATCCCAACCCCCTTCCCCTCGGTCGGCACGACGTCGGCGAGATGCACCTCGAGGGTGTCGCCCCCGTCGCCCAGCAGTTCGAAGCTGAACTTCGTGCCGTCCGGGGAGAACTGGGGGTCGTAGACGTGGCCGCGCCCCTCGACCCCGCCGCCCGAGACAGCCGACACGGCCTCGACCCGGTACCCGGCATGGCACAGGCCGGCCCAGAGGGCCACAGCGGCTGCCGCCCACCCCCTCATGGCCGCTCTCCTCCTTCCAGGCCGGACTCCGACCGTGGATAGTGTTCGTAGTTCACTTCCACGGTGAGCAGGGGCACCCGCCGCCCGGTACCGTCCAGCGCGAAGACCGCGACGTGGTTCGAGGTGCCCATGAGCGGGCTCTGCAGGCCCGAGGCCTCCACGTAGGGACGGTTCACCCGCACCTCCTGCTCCCCCAGCGTCACCACGTACCCCCGGGCCCCCGGGTACGGCGCCCAGGAAAGCCCCATCTCCGGGATCTTCTGTCCCATCCGATGGCGCCGGTCGAGCCCGCTGTCGGGTTCCGTCCCCCGGAACTCCATCCGGTCGGGATCAAGGATGTATCGGTCCTCGACATACGGGAGCACGGAGTGGCGCCATCCCGCCGCCGCCAGCGGGTCCTCCACCGGGTACTCGAACTCCCGGACGAAGGGGCCCTCGACCCGTGCCACGAGTTCGCCCTCAACCCCCTGCCCCCGCTGCCGGAACACGGCGTACCCGTCGGCCGCGGCGTCCCGGGGCAGGGTCTCCCAGGACACGACCACGCTGCCCCGCTCGATGCTCTCCGTCACCCCCGCCACCTTGAAGACCAGGGGCGGGATCTCGGCCTCGGCTCTCCCCGACGCGGACGGCTCCCCTTCGCCGTCGACCCAGGCCTCGACCCGGAAGACGACCCGCCGCGGCGCCTGGCGCGGGGCGAAGGGACCGTCGCGGACCTGGCCCTGGACGACGGGTCCCGGGGCGGCGGCCTCGCCCACCACCACGTCCCCCTCCGGGTCTTCGCGCACCACCCGCACCCGGTCGGCCGCCCCCTCCCCGAGCTGCCAGCGGACCCTCACGTGGAGGTCCTCCGCCAGGGTCGCCTCCGAGGACAAGGCGGTCACCGGCGGCAGCGTGCGCGCCGTCACTTCGGACACGGCCAGGAGTTCTCCCCGATCCGCCAGGGTCTCCAGCCGGTACTCGACTCTCGCACCGACGGGAAGGCCCGTGTCCGCATAGCCGTCCTCCGAGCCCCGGTAGACCAGCTGCGCCTCCCCGTCATCCCCGACCCGGCGGAACAGCCGGAACGAAGCGCCCTCCAGGGGCGCCCAGGACAGGGTGACGGAACGGCTGCGCGGCTCCACGGTCCACCCCTCGGGAGACGGGTAGCGCGGCACCAGGCGCAGGGCGACTTCGTCGCCGGCCCATACCTCCAGTTCGGCGGAATCCGAGGGCGCCTCCAGCTCCGACGAGTCGAAACGGAGCCGATAGACCCCTTCGGGCGCCAGGAGCACGACCCCCTCCGGACCGGGATCGATGCCCCGCGCGAGGAGTTCCCCCAGCCGCTCTAGGGTCTTCCGGGAGGTCGCCTCCAGGCGCGTCCCCTCCGCGGGCTCCACGCGGGCGTTCAGGCCGGAGAGCGGCACGGCGCACAGGAGGCGGATCCGCCCCAGGCCCGACTCTCCCAGGAGCCGCTGCCGCAGGGCCTCGTCCTCCGGCGAGAGGGCGGCCGACCCTTCCAGTTCCTCGAGGAGCCAGAACGCTTCGGAATAGCGCGCGGTGATCGCATACGCCCGCGCCAGCCCTCCCAGGAGTCGGCCGTCGCCCACCGCCTTCTCCGGGTCGAGTGCCCGAGCGGCCTCCAGGGCACGGACCGCCTCGGGCGCGTAGGTGGGTCCGCGCCCCAGGTAGAACAGGCCCTGCTCGAGCTGGCTCTCGTACGATGCCGCGCCGGCCCCCAGGGGCAGGGCGAGCAAGGCAGCCAGGAGGAGGGTTCTCAGCTTGCGTCCCATCGATGACACGCCACGCGGTGCACGGCCCCGACTTGGGCCAAAGGGGGCTGCAGTGTAGCACAGGGGGCCGACGAATCCACGAGGCGGCACCGGTGCCGGAACCGGCATCCCCCGGCCTCCTCGGGCCTCGGGCCGGCGTCGTCGCTCTCCCGGAGACAACGGGCCGCCTCGAACCCGCTGCGCAGGAGGTCGCGGGAGTAGGGATGGCGGGCGGCTCCGCCGAAGAAGTCCCCCGCAGGCGCATCCTCCACGATCTGGCCCCGGTACAGGACGAGCACCCGCGTGGCCAGGCTGCGCGCCACCCGCAGGTCGTGGGAGATCAGGAGAAACGTGACCGCCCTCCGGCGATGGACGCGGCGCATCAGCTCGATCAGCTGGACCTGGATCGGCGGATCGACCCCCGACACCGGTTCATCGGCCACGACGAAGCGGGGCCGCGTGGCCAGGGCCCTCGCGAACGCGACCCGGCGCCGCTCGCCCCCGGACAGGGAGGCCGGGAGCTCTCCCAGCCGCTCCCGGGGAAGGAGCACGAGGTCGGCCAGGCGATCCACCTCCCGGGAGACCTCGGCCCGCGGCAGGTCACGGTGCACCTTCACGGCCTCCTGGATGAGGCTCCTGACCCTGAGGGCCGGGTTCAGGGACGCGTAGGGGTTCTGGAACACGATCTGGGCCGCCCGCCGGAAGTCACGGCGGCTGCGGCCGCCGACACTTCCCACCTCGTAGCCGGCCACCCGGAGCCGCCTCGCCTCGAAGGGGATCAACCCCATCAGGCAGCGGGCCAGGGTGGTCTTCCCGGACCCAGACTCCCCGACCAGCGCCGCCAACTCCCCTTCACCCAACGCGAAGTCCACGGAATCCAGCACGGTGACCTCCCGCCGCCCCCCCAACAGCCCCCAACCCGCCGCCGGGGACCGGTAGGTCTTCCTCAAACCCTGGACCTCGACGACGGGATTCATCCTCCGCCCCTCGGCAGGCACGCGATCCGGTGCCCGGGTGCCACCGTGGTCAACTCCGGAGCCTCCTCCGCGCACGACGCCGTCGCACCCTGGCAGGCGCCCCGGTACGGGCACCCCGGCGGAGCGTCCTCCCCGCCCGTCCGCGAGCCCCGGACCCCGGGCGCGCCTTCTCCAGCCAGGAACCGCTCCGCGTCGAGGAGATAACGGGTGTAGGGGTGCTTGGGCTCGCCGCCGGGATCCAGGACGATCGACGAGGGGCCGTCCTCCACGACCCTTCCCCGATGAAGGACGGCCACGTCGCGGGCGAGAAGGCGAGCAGCCTCGGCGTCGTGGGTGATGAGCACCAGGGTGAGGGAGTACTCGGCCACCGCCTGCGCGAGCATGTCGAGCACGCGGATCCGAAGGGAAGCGTCCAGGCCCGTCGTGGGCTCGTCCGCAACGAGAAGCCGAGGCGCGGGCGCGAGGGCCAGGGCCAGGGCCACTCTCTGGGCCATCCCGCCGGACAGTTCCCTCGCGTAGAGGCGGGCGACCTCTTCGACGCCGTACATGTGGACCCGCCGGAGCCAGTCCAGGGCCGCCTCCCTCGCGCCGGCCGCCCCGGGGCCGCACGCGCCGAGGCTTGCCGCCCGCTCCAGCATCTGCCCCACCGTGTGGAAGGGAGAGAGGGCCGTGGCGGGGTCCTGGGGCACCATCGTGACCTGCCGTCCCAGGACCCCCCGCAGCCGGCTTCTCTGGCATCGAGCCCAGCCCTGGACGTTCTTGACGACCCGGATCGGTTCCTCCTCGACGACCCTCGCGTAGGCCCCGATCCCGTCCAGCACGTCCTTCCCGAACAGTTCGGCACTCCCGGCCACCACACCGGGCTCGGCCGACGTGAGCCCGAGGATCGAGCTGAAGAGCAGGGTCTTGCCCGAGCCGGACTCCCCGAGCAGGGCGAAGGTGCTCCCGGAACGAACCGTGACCTCCGCGCGGTCGAGGACGCGTCGAAGACCCCGGGCACCCTCCACGAAGGCCGTGACGCCCCGGGCGGCGAGGACGGGAGCCGTCACCTCCGCTCCTCCACCGCCGACAGGATCCCCTGCCCCAGGAGCGTCAGCCCCAGCAGGTTCAGGGCGATCAGCAGGGCGGGGGCGACAGCCGGGAGGAAGTGGCCCCGGAACAACCCGTCCTTGGCGAGGGCCAGCATGTTGCCCCAACTCGCGGCAGGCTCCTGCACCCCGAGTTCCCCCCCGAGGTAGGACAGGCTCGATTCGGCCAGGAGGGCGTACGCCGCAAGCCCGAGCAGTTGGGCCAGTAGCACTCGGCGGGCGTGCCCCCAGAGGATGTGGACCAGCACGATCCGGCCCACGCCGACACCCAGGCTCTGCTCCGCCTCGATGAACGCCGTTGCCCGGAGCCGCTGGATGCTGGCCTGGATCGCCCCGGCGACCTGCGGGGCGAAGGTCGCGCCGACCGCGACCATGATCCAGGAGAGCTCGCTGCCCGTGATCGAGGCGACGAGGAGCACGAGGACGAGCTTGGGGACGCTGTCGATGACCTGGGTAAGCCAGGAGGATGCGGCCTCCGCGGCCTTTCCCCCGAACCCTCCGGCGACCCCGAGCACGCTCCCGATTCCCAGGGCGGTCGCGATCGCGAGCATCCCGGGAGCTGCGAACCGCGCGGATGCCGAGGCCAGGCGCGACAGGAGGTCTCGTCCCAGGGCGTCGGTGCCCAGCCAATGTGCCGCCGAAGGCGGGGCATTGGGGTCTCCCAGGAAGGCGGCAGGGTCCGCGGGAAGCCAACCCGCGAGTGCCGCGGCCGCGCCGGCCAGGGCGGGCAGAAGCAGCACGCACCCTGCCCACCGCGCGGCGCGGCCCTTCCGCCTCGCTGCCGAGGTGTAGGGGCTTCCCCCCCTCACGGCGACGAGGTCCTGCGCCGGGGGTCGATGCCGTACCAGACCGCCTCCCCCGCCACGACACAGACGCGCACCACGGCGGCGAGCACGAGCGCGACCGCCAGGAGCACAGGGAGGTCCCGCTCGGCGGCGGCCCTCCACGCCAGGTACCCGAGGCCCGGCCAGCCGAGCGCCGACTCGAGCACGACGAGGGAGCCGAGCACGAAGCCGGACTTGCGGGCCAGGTGGGAAGCGATACCGGGGAGGGCACTGCGAGCCACCGCGGCCGGCACGGAGAAGGCGAGCAGGCGGATTCCCACCAGGTGATCGTTCCGGGAAGCGTGCCCCAGCTCGGCCCGGAACCTCTGGTAGAGGTCCAGCAGGAGCCCGTCGCACAGAGCCAGCAGGGCG
>CAZGRT010000304.1:0-2699 GCA_964528225.1 uncultured Thermodesulfobacteriota bacterium
TCCACGGTGATGAGCAACCTCGGCCTGGAGCGCTCCCTGGCCGAGGCGGGGATCGCGTTGAAGCGCACCCAGGTCGGGGACCGCTACGTGGTGGAGTGCATGCGCTCCGAGGGTCACGCCTTCGGCGGGGAGCAGTCCGGGCACCTGATCTTCCTCGACCACGGGACCACCGGCGACGGGGTCCTGGCCGCCCTCCAGCTCCTCGCGGTCATGGTGGAGCAGGGAAAGCCCCTCTCCGAGCTCGCCTCGGTGATGACCGCGGTGCCCCAGGTGCTCCGCAACGTGCGCGTCCGGGAGAGGGTGCCGATCGAGAACCTGCCCTCGGTCTCGAAGCAGATCGCGGCTTCGGAGGCGGAGCTCGGCGCCAATGGCCGGGTGCTCGTGCGCTACTCGGGCACCGAGGCGAAGCTGCGCGTGATGCTCGAGGGGGACGACGAGGCCAGAATCGGCGAGCTCGCGGGGCGCATCTGCGAAGCGGTGCTGGCCGAGATCGGCGTCGAGGCCCGGTGATGCGGCTCGGCGTCAACATCGACCACGTGGCCACCGTGCGCCAGGCGCGCCGGGGGCGGGAGCCCGACCCGGTGTGGGCCGTGGCGGCGGCGGAACTCGGGGGGGCGGACCAGATCACCCTCCACCTGCGGGAGGACCGCCGGCACATCCAGGACCACGACCTGCGCCGCGTCCTCGAGGCGGCGTCCGTGCCCGTGAACCTGGAGATGGCCGTCACCGCGGAGATGATCGCGATCGCCCGGGACAGCCGCCCGGCGACGGCCACCCTCGTGCCGGAGAGGCGGGAGGAGATCACCACCGAGGGCGGGCTCGGAGTCGAGGGCCGCGTCCAGGAGATCCGCGCCGCCGTCGTCTCGCTTCGGGAGGCCGGCCTCCGGGTGAGCCTCTTCGTGGACCCGGAGGTCCGCCAGGTGGAGGCGGCCGCGCAGACCGGCGCCCACGCCGTGGAGCTGCACACCGGCGCCTACTGCGAGGCCTGGGGCTCGACCCGCGAGCGGAGCGAGCTGGAGAGGCTGTGCGAGGCCGCGACCCGTGCCAGGGGGGCCGGCCTCGCGGTGCACGCCGGCCACGGCCTCAGCGTGCGGAACGTGGGTGCGGTGGCGCGGATTCCCGAGGTCGAGGAGCTCAACATCGGCCACGCGATCGTCGGCCGGGCGATCTTCGTCGGCCTCCAGCGGGCGGTCGAGGAGATGAAGGAGATCGTGCTGCGGGAGTCGGCGCGGCGGTGATCGTGGGCGTGGGCCTCGACGTGGTGGAGGTGGCCCGGATCCGGAGCCTGGCCGAGCGCCGGGGCGAGCGCTTCACGGCGCGGGTGTTCACCCCGGAAGAGCTCGCGTGCTGCGGTGCCAAGGCCGATCCCGCGCCGTCGCTGGCGGCGCGGTTCGCCGCCAAGGAAGCCGGGATGAAGGCGCTGGGATCGGGCTGGGGCGAGGGGGTGGGCTGGCAGGATCTGGCCGTGGTCTCCCCCCCGGGTCGGCCTCCGGCCCTGGAGTTGCGCGGAGAGGCGGCGGCCCGCGCCTCGCGTCTCGGCGTCTCCTCGGTCCACCTGAGTCTCAGCCACGACGCGGGTGTCGCCGCGGCCGTCGTGGTCCTGGAGTCCCGGTGATTCCCCTGCTGACCGCCGAGGAGATGCGGGCCCTGGACGGGCACGCCATCGCGGAGGCGGGGGTCCCGGGCGCGGTCCTCATGGAGACGGCGGGGCGGGCGGTCTTCGAGCGCCTCTGGTCCGCGTTCGGCGAGCGCCTCCGGATGGGCGATGCGGCCGTGGTCTGCGGCCGCGGGAACAACGGGGGCGACGGGTTCGTGGTGGCCCGGTGCCTGCTCAACCGGGGCTGCCGGGTCCACACCGTCCTCCTCGGCGGCAGGGACGGCGTGTCCGGGGATGCCGCGGTCCACCTCGGCGCGCTGCTCGGGTCGGGCGGAACGATCCTCGAGATCGGGCCGGACCACGGGGCGTCTCCCCCGGAGGGCCTGCGCCGGAGCGTCCTGGTCGTGGACGCCGTGCTCGGCACGGGGCTGGCCGCGGACGTGCGCGGACTTCCCGCCCGGGCCATCGGCTGGATCAACGGGGCCGGGCTCCCGGTCGTGAGCGTGGACATCCCCTCCGGCGTCTCCTCGGACACGGGGCAGGTCTGCGGCGACGCGGTCCGGGCGGACCTGACCGTGACCTTCGAGTGGCCGAAGCGGGGCCACTACCTCCACCCGGGAGCCGCCCTCCGGGGCCGGCTGGCGGTCGTGGAGATCGGGATTCCCCGCTCCGCCCTCGGCACGCTGACGCCGGGGCTCTGGGCGATGGAGCCCTCCGACGCGCGGGGGCGCGTCGTCCGAGACCCGGCCGCCCACAAGGGCGTCCTCGGGCACGTCGTCGTGTTCGGGGGCAGCCCCGGCAAGGAGGGGGCCCCCGGGCTGGCCGCGTGGGGGGCCCTGCGCGCGGGCGCCGGCCTGGCCACGGTCTCGGCGCCGGCCGAGCGATCAACCGGAAGCGATTGACGGAGGTGCCTGTCGAGCGCGGCTATGCCGTCCTAGCCAGGACTTGGAAAGACGGCGACACCGTGCAGCTGGAGCTGCCATCCTCGACTCAGTTTTGGCTGTCCAGAGCCGCTCAATCAGCTGCATGACCATCTCCTCCCCCAAACCGTCCCACTGCTTGGTCATCCATACGAGCTTTTTTTGTTTGCTTTTTTCAGTGT